>JAFAWI010000427.1 GCA_019241915.1 Alphaproteobacteria bacterium | reverse complement strand
GCCCTTCATCTTCTTCATTCGCTGTTGCACAGCGAGGTATTCGAGGATGCGCTCCTTGACCTTTTCGAGACCGAAATGGTCGGCGTTGAGCACCTTCTCGGCGGCGGCGGTATCGCGCTTGATCTTGGTGCGCTGCGACCACGGTATCGACAGCATCCAGTCGAGATAGTTCCGGACCACCGTCGCTTCCGCCGACATGGGACTCATGCTGCGCAGCTTCTTCAGCTCCGCCATGGCCTTATCGCGCGCTTCCTTAGAGAATTTGGTCTTTGCGATCTTGGCTTCGAGTTCGGCCATTTCATCCTTGCCGTCCTCGCCCTCGCCCAATTCCTTCTGGATCGCCTTCAATTGCTCGTTCAGGTAGTATTCGCGCTGCGTCTTTTCCATCTGCCGCTTGACGCGGTTGCGGATGCGCTTTTCGACCTGGAGGACACCGATCTCGCCCTCCATATAGCCGAAAACCTTTTCCAGCCGTTCTGACACGGGAATGGTTTCGAGCAGCTCCTGCTTCTCGGGGATCTTGAGTGTCAGGTGCGAGGCGACAGTGTCGGCGAGCTTACCCGGGTCCTCGATCTGGTTGATCGAGACCAGCACCTCGGGCGGGATCTTCTTGTTCAGCTTGATGTATTGCTCGAACTGCGCGACCACCGTGCGGGCCAGCGCTTCGGTCTCCTGCGGCGAAGCGCCGCTCTCGCCGAGGTTTTCGGCATAGGCCTGAAAGAATGCGTCGTTTTCCGCGAAACGCTGGATGCGCGCACGCTGCCCGCCCTCGACCAGCACCTTGACGGTACCGTCCGGCAGCTTCAGCAGCTGCAGCACAGTGCCGATCGTGCCAACCTCGAAGATGTCTGCCGTACTCGGCTCGTCCTGCGCGGCGTTCTTCTGAGTCACGAGCAGAATCTGCTTGTCGTCTTTCATTACGTCTTCGAGAGCCCGCACCGACTTTTCGCGCCCGACAAACAGCGGCACGATCATGTGCGGGAAAACGACGATGTCGCGAAGCGGCAGGACCGGGTAAAGCGCGGTGGCGCGTGCAAGTTCTGGCATAGGCCCTCTTTCGTCAACGACCGGGCCGCCGGTTGGCGGACGATCCAGCCCAGGCAACTAGCTTGTTGGGCCGTGATTAGTTTGGCCCTCGACGGGCCGCCGTCAAGCCGCTGCCGTCATCGTGCCGCAGCGGCGGCTATCGATCAATCGGCGGTGCCGCTCTCGCCACGGCGGTCGGAATAGATGTGCAGCGGCTTTGTGCGGCCGTCGACGACGTCGCGGTTGATGACAATTTCGCTGACCCCGGCGAGGCTCGGCAATTCGAACATCGAATCGAGCAGGATCGACTCCATGATCGAGCGCAGCCCGCGCGCTCCGGTCTTGCGCGCGATCGCCTTTTGCGAGACGCCACGCAGCGCCTCGTCGGTCAGTTCGAGCCGAACGTCCTCCATCTCGAACAGCCGCTGGTACTGCTTGACGAGCGCATTCTTGGGCTTCGTCAGAATGTCCACCAGCGCGTCCTCGTCGAGGTCGTCGAGCGTCGCCACCACCGGCAGCCGACCGACGAACTCGGGGATCAGCCCAAACTTCAGCAAGTCTTCCGGCTCCAGGTTGCGCAGGATCTCGCCGGTCTTGCGTTCGTCAGGACCGCGCACTTCGGCGCCGAAGCCGATCGAGGTTCCCTGTCCGCGCTGGGCGATGATCTTTTCGAGCCCAGAGAAGGCGCCGCCGCACACGAACAGTATGTTCGTCGTATCGACTTGCAGGAATTCCTGCTGGGGGTGCTTGCGCCCACCCTGCGGCGGCACCGATGCGATGGTGCCTTCCATGATCTTCAGGAGCGCCTGCTGCACGCCCTCGCCCGACACGTCACGGGTGATCGAAGGGTTGTCCGACTTGCGCGAGATCTTGTCGACCTCGTCGATATAGACGATGCCGCGCTGCGCCCGTTCGACGTTGTAGTCAGCCGCCTGCAGCAGCTTCAGGATGATGTTCTCGACATCCTCGCCGACATAACCGGCCTCGGTCAGTGTCGTCGCATCCGCCATCGTGAATGGCACGTCGATGATGCGGGCCAAGGTCTGGGCCAGCAGCGTCTTGCCCGACCCGGTTGGTCCGACGAGCAAGATATTCGATTTGGCCAGTTCGACGTCGTTGTTTTTCGCACCGTGCGCGAGGCGCTTGTAGTGGTTGTGCACGGCGACCGAGAGCACGCGCTTGGCGTGGCTCTGGCCGATCACATAGTCGTCAAGGACCTTGCAGATGTCGCGCGGGCCGGGCACCCCGTCGCGCGACTTGACCAGCGTCGTCTTGTGCTCCTCACGGATGATGTCCATGCAGAGCTCGACGCACTCGTCGCAGATGAACACGGTCGGACCGGCGATCAGCTTCCGGACTTCGTGCTGGCTCTTGCCGCAGAACGAGCAGTACAGCGTGTTCTTGGAGTCGCTGCCGCTGGACTTCGTCATCGCCGCTCCGTCCCTAACCAGACGCGGGCAGGGCGGCCGGAACCGCCGCACCGGCGCGGGGAGCGGGCGCTCAGCGACACCGTTCCCCGGTCAACCAAGTATAAGTGCTCCGATTGGATCAACAACTGGTTAAATCCTCATCGTCCGCGACACCCGGATCGCCCCCACCAGAAAATACCGGTTGCGGATGCCATCCATGACGTCGCCGGGCCGCCTGAGCATCTCAGGCTCTCGCCTTCTCATCCGCCGCTGCCGGCCTCGCCTCGACCACTTCATCGATCAACCCGAAGTCCTTTGCTTCGAGCGGCGACAGAAATTTGTCGCGTTCCACCGCATTCTGGACAACATCGAGCGGCTGCCCAGTGTGTTTAACGTAGATTTCGTTCAGTCGTGCCCGCAGCGCCAGGATCTCGCGCGCCTGAATCTCGATGTCGGTCGCCTGGCCCTGGGCGCCGCCCGAAGGCTGGTGGATCATGATACGCGAATTGGGCAGCGAGAAGCGCTTGCCTGGCGCGCCGGCGCAGAGCAGCAATGACCCCGCCGAGGCCGCTTGGCCGATGCACACGGTCGAGACCGGTGAGCGGATATATTGCATCGTGTCGTACATGGCGAGGCTCGACGTCACCACGCCGCCCGGCGAATTGATATAGAACGCGATATCCTTGGTCGGATTTTCGGCTTCGAGAAACAGCAGCTGCGCGCAGATCAGGCTGGCGACCGCGTCGTGGATCGGTCCGACGAGGAAGATGATCCGCTCCTTCAGCAGCCGCGAATAGATGTCGTAGGCCCGTTCGCCGCGGTTGGTCTGTTCGACCACCATCGGCACAAGGTTGTTCATGTAATATTCGTACGGGTCGTTCATTCCTTTTCTCCTTTGCGCGGCCGCTTTGCTGCGGTTCGCCGGCGCGGTTTCTTCTCGGCTGTGTTGGCTTCGGTTGTCTTGGCTCCGGCCGCCTCGTCGGTATCGTCAGCCTCGCTCATCGCCAGCAGCTCCTGCGGGGTCACCTTGCGTTCGGCCGGCTTTGCCAGCTCGACAATATAGTCGACGACCTTTTCCTCGAAGATCGGCGCGCGCAGGTTGCCGGCAGCGTCGGGGTTTTGTCGGTAGTAGTCTAGCACTCGGCGTTCCGCCCCAGGAAAGCGCTGGGCCTCCCGGATCAGCGCCTGGTTGAGCTCATCCTGAGTGACCGTGATATTGGCATTGCGGCCAACTTCGGCAAGCAGCAGCCCAAGCCGAACACGCCGCTCGGCAAGACTGCGAAACTCGGCGCGCAGCTTCTCATCCTCCTCGGCCGGCGCCGCCGCCTCGGGGGACGTCGCGCTGTCCGCAGGCGTCTGCGGCGGCGGATCGCCGGGCGCCTGACCGGCCGCATAGGCCTTCTCGGCCTCGTGCTGCTGCCAGATGTTGTTGAATTCGATGTCGACCATGCTCGGGGGCACCGGGAAGTCGTATTGCTCGGCCAGCTTGTCGAGCAGCTGCCGCTTCATCCGCTGCCGGGTGACGACGGCGTATTCGCGGGCAATCCGGTCGCTCACCTCCTGCCGCAATTCGCTCAGCGTTTCGAGCCCGACCTCCTCCGCCAGGCTATCGTCAATCTTGGCAGGCTGGCGCTCACGCACCTCCTTGATCGAGACGTCGAACACCGCCTCTTTCCCGGCAAAGTCCGGATTGCCGTAATCCTCGGGCAGCGTCACCTTGACCTGACGGTTCTGCTCTGCCTTGGCCCCGAGCAGCTGCTCTGTGAAGCCCGGCAGCTGACCCTCCGCTCCCAGTTCGACCCGACGTCCCTCGCCTCGCGTACCGGGGATTTCCTGCGCGCCGACCTTGCCGACAACGTCGATTACCAGGATGTCGCCGCTCTTGGCGGCGCGCGTCACCGGCTCGGACTTGCGGTACTCCTCGGCGATGCGCTCAACGGCCTTGTCGACGTCGTCGTCCGGTATCTCGACCGCGAGCCGCTCCAGCCCCAACCCATCGAAACTTGGCTGTGGGATTTCCGGCAGCACTTCGAGCGAGACCGTATACTCGAAGTCGCCGCCTTCAGCGGCCGAGACGATTTCCACCTTGGGCTGCAGCGCCGGGCGCAGATTGCGCTCGCGCATCATCTCGGCCGAGCTGTCCTGCACCGTATGCTCCAGCACTTCGCCGCGGATCGCGTTGCCGTAGCGCTGGCGCAGCAGCGAAGGCGGAACCTTGCCCGGCCGAAAACCGGGGAGCCGGATCTGTTTGCCGAGTTGCGTGAGGCGGCTGCTGATCTGGTTTTCGAGCTCGCCGGCGGAAATCACGATCTTGAACTCGCGCTTCAACCCTTCGGCGTTGGTCTCGGTCACTTGCATCTGATTGCACTCTTGTTCTTGTCAGGATCGCCCGGCCGGAGCGGCATTGGTGCGGGCGGGGAGATTCGAACTCCCACGATTTGCATCGCTGGAACCTAAGTCCAGTGCGTCTACCGATTACGCCACGCCCGCCGCCAAGCTCGATCGGAGGAGTCGCCCGAGCGCCGCATCGGGAGCGCCGGGTTCTATCACACTCGCCAAGGCTAACATAACAGGAAGCGCGGGCACTCACCGCTGGCGCAACAGGTGGCGCACGCCCGAGGACGCTGCCACGCGTCCCTCGCCGCGATAGGACTCGTGGTTGGATTCGATGTGATCGAGCCGGTAGAGGTAGTTGACCATGATGCCGGCCGATTGCTGCACACCCTTGTCCGATAGGTCGCCCAACCAATTCAGCCGCTCCACCCGCGCGCCGTTGGTCAGGTGGAAATGGGCGACCGGATCGGCGGCGCGGCCGCCACGCCCTTTCTCCAGCAGCAAATACTGCGCGCATAGGCGGAGCAGCGGCTCGCGCATAGCCTCGGCGAGCGCCGGCTCGGCGGGCCATTCCGGCCGTGCCAGCAGCTTTGCCAGGTTCGGTTCGCCGGCGACATCGCCAGCCGCCGCCAGCGTCTTGGCCTCCGCCGGCAGCAGCAGGTCCGGCCTCGCCCCCTCCTTCGCCAGCCAGCCCCGGAAACCCGGCACCGGCGACAACGTCGCAAACACCTTGAGCCGCGGCAGCTCGCGGGCGAGCGCGTCGACCACGCGCTTGATCAAGAAGTCGCCGAAGCTGATCCCGTTGAGGCCGCGCTGGCAATTCGAAATCGAATAGAAGATGGCGCTGTCGGCGTCGTTCGGGTCGCCGTGCGGCGCCGCTTCATCGAGCAGCGCGTGGATGTTGCCGGCCATCCCTTGGACCAGCGCGACCTCGACAAAGATCAGCGGCTCATCGGGCATGCGGGGGTGAAAGAACGCAAAGCAGCGGCGATCCGCTTCGAGCCGGTTCTTCAGGTCAGTCCACCCCTGGATCTCGTGCACCGCTTCGTACGCGATGAGCTTTTCGAGCAGCGCCGCCGGCGAATCCCAGGTGATCCGCTTCAGCTCGAGAAAGCCGATGTCGAACCAGTCGGCGAGCAGCTCGCGCAGGTCCTCGGCGAGGCCGCGCATCGCCACATCGCCGTCCGCCAGCGCGATCAGTTCCTGGCGCCGGTCGACCAGAAACTTCACCCCCTCGGGCAGCGCGTTGAACTGGCGCAGCAGGCGCAGCCGCGGCGGCGTCAGTGCGCCGCGCATCGCCTGTTCGGCAGCGGCACGTTCGGCCGGCATCTTAGCAGCCGCGAGGCGTGCGCAGCAGCGGTCCACCGCGGCATGGTCGATGTCGAATTCCTGCGCCAGCACCCGCAGGAACCGGTGTCGCCCGTCTCGGTTGAGCGCCAGATAGGTGCGCCCCAACTCGGCCGCGCGGGCGCGCGCGCCGACCTCGCCGCCGGCGCCGTCGAGACAGCTCCGCATTTGCTGTCGCAGCCGCTGCGCGTCGTCTTCCGGCAGATCGGGCCGCGGCAAACCGCTCAACACGCCGCGCGTCGAGCTTGCGATCTCGCGCCACATGCTGCGCAACTTGAATCGAGTGCGGTCCACCATCGTGTCGAAAAAGCCGACCGGTGCGCGTTCGCTCATGCAAAGCCCGCCGCTGTTTGATGACTAGTGTGCGTTACTCGCTGCAATCCGGCGAGCGTCGCGGGGAGCGTCTCGATCAGGTCCTCCGCGACCAGCCCCACACCAAAACGGCCGGCGGCGTCACCGTGCAACCAGGCGGCGGCGCAAGCGGCCTCAAAGGGCTGCATCCTCTGCGCCAGCAGGCCAAGGACGATACCGGCCAGCACATCGCCGGAGCCGGCGGTGGCCAATTGCGGCGGCGCGTTCTCGTTAATCGCGGCGCGGCCGTCCGGCGCGGCGATCACCGTGTCCGCGCCCTTCAACAGCACCACCGCGCCGCTTGCTTGCGCTGCACGGCGCGCGCGCTCCAGCTTGCTGCCCGAAGCGTCGAACAGCCGCGCAAACTCGCCCTCATGCGGGGTCAGCACGCAAGGCGAGCGGATTGCACCGAACAGCTCGGCCGGACGATCGGCGAACACGGTCAGCGCATCGGCATCGAACACCGCGGCTTTGCCGGCCGCGAGCACTGCCAGCACCTTGTCTCGTGTCGCGTCACCGACCCCGGCACCCGGTCCGATCAGCGCCGCGTTGCGCCGTTTGTCCGCGAGCAGCGCGGCAAAATCGCCCGCCCGACCAACCGGCGCGACGATCACCCCCGTAAGTGCTGCGGCGTAAATCGCAAACGCCGACTCGGGCGTGGCGACGGTCACCAACCCCGCGCCGATACGCGCCGCCGCGCGCGCGGCAAGTCGTGCCGCGCCGGTCATCACCGCGCCACCGGCGATCAGTGCATGGCCGCGGCTGTATTTGTGGCCGGATTCGACCGGCGAGGGAAAATCGCCGAGCCATAGGGCCGGATGATTGGCGCCCGTACCGGGCGCGATCGATGTCAGCACGTCACCGGTAATGCCAATCGGCGCCACCACTGTCGCGCCGCAATGAGCCCGGCCTGGCAGCAGCAGGTGCCCGGGTTTGCGGCGGAAAAACGTTACCGTCAGCGCCGCGCTCGGAGCAGCGCCGCGCACCTCGCCGGTTCCGCCATCGATACCGCTTGGCACATCGACCGCGATCACCGGCAGCTCACGCTCGTTGAGCACGCGGATGATGGTTGCCGCGGCCCCTTCCAGCGGCCGCGCCAGCCCGGCCCCGAATAATGCGTCGATGACCAGGGTTGCGGCTTCCAGCGCGCCGGGCGACAGCGCCTCCACCGGCCCCGTCCACTGTGCCGCAGCCCAAGCCGCGTCTCCCTTGAGCGCGGTGCGCTCGCCAAGCAGTGCCAGCCGCACAGGCCAGCCGCGCTCTGCCAAAACCCGAGCCGCGGCGAACCCATCGCCGCCATTGTTGCCGGGGCCGCACAGCACGGCGAGCGGCTGCGGCGGCCAGCGCCGGGCGACGGCATCGGCGACCGCTCGGCCGGCGTTCTCCATCAGCACCCTACCGGGTGTCCCGGCGGCAATCGTCAACCGATCGGCCTCGGCCATTTGCCGTGGCGTCAGCAGCGCATTCAACGCCCAACCAGAGGCTGAACCCATCATGCCTGCAAAAGTGGGGTGAGGGTGCGGCGGCGAAAAGACGGTCCGGCGTTGCGCGTTTCGTCTGCGGTCAACCGTCACCCACCTTGGCCGCCCCGCGCTTGACCTCACCTCGGCGATTCGCTACCTCCAGCGCCGACGGCGGGTGTAGCTCAGTCGGTTAGAGCGCCAGATTGTGGATCTGGATGTCGTGGGTTCGAATCCCATCACTCGCCCCATCTTTTTCGGCCTCGTACACGCCGCAACGACCTGCCCGCGCCGCTAAATTGCGCCTTGGACAGCGCCGCTTGCAGCAACGCGTAGGGGCGGTATGCCCGCAGATCGAAACACCGCAGATCACCGACCGCAGCCGCCCTTTCGACCGCATGAGCGATGGTGACGCGTCGGCGCCTGCTGATCTCGAGCACCGGCCTGCTGATCGCGAGCACCGGCCTGCTGTTGTGCATCGCCTCGGTCGGACATGCCGCGGACCCGCCCGCCGAACGAACCGCGAGCGTGGCGGTCACCGAGATCGGCCGTTCGATATTTGTCGCGAATGACGTCGACGGCCAAGCCGGGGATGCGCCTGCCAAGCGCATCTCGGTCAATGACGACATCGTGTTTGGCGAAGACGTTACCACCGGTGCCGACGCCAAGACGGTCATCGAGTTCCGCGACGGCTCGACGTTCGAAATCGGCCCCGACGCAGCGATCCGCATCGATGCCTTTGTCTTCAATCCGGAAGAAAGCACGAGTCACAAAACGCTCAGCGTCACGCGCGGCGTCTTTCGTTACGTCTCGGGCTATGTGGCGAGCGACCAGGAGGCGCGAATCGCGACAGCGCACGGCCAGCTTGGGATTCGCGGGTCGATCGTCGCCGGGATTGTTGATCCGGAAGTGCCCGACTTCGTCTTTCTCGGCGAAGGCAGCGCGACTTTCGGCAACGGCGCCGGCAACGTGGCGCTGCAGCCGGGCAACGCGATTGCGGTTCCCTCTGCAGCGACGCCGCCGATGTCGCCCGCAAACATGCCGCCCGCCGTCGCCGCTCAGGCATTGCAGGCGATCGAGAAACGCCTGCCGCCGCGCTCGGTTTTGGCGAACCGCCCGCCGGCGGATGAGACCTGGCTCAAACGCGCAGGCGCGGCCAACCTCGTTCCCGCCGCAGAACAACAACGTCTGGCCACCGTCGCCGCCAGCCGGCCTCCGCCGGCGGCACGCGGGCGGAGCGCAATCGCCGCCGAGCTCGGCCTGCTGGCGGAGGGAAACCGGCTCAACCTGTTTCGCGGCGGGCAAACCAGCCGCAGCGCCGAGCAGGCTGCGTTTCTTGACCGGACGGCGCACGAAAACCCAACGGCGGCCGGCACGGTTCGCCGCTTCACCGACAACGCCCGCTCCCTCCACGCCGCGGCGATGTCGGCGGGAACCGCGGCGGTCATCCGCGGAATCGGTCGCGCGGCAACGGCCGAAGTGATGCGCCGGGTCACGGCCGCTTCGCTGCGCGCCAACCCCGGCGCCGCGGCGCTGATCAACCGCGAGGCGCTGCGCGCGCCGGAGCAGCCGGGCCTGGGCAAGCCCGCAGCCCCGGCAGGCCCGAGGATGCCCGCGCAACCCGCCGCCGGGCCGGAATTCAAACGTCCCGGGCCGCACGAACCGGCACCTCGCACCGTTCGAGAGCCGGGACGCCCAGAGCCGGCTCACCGAGAACCCGCCGGTGCGGCACCCTTCCGAGCGGGTCCGACGACGCCCAGTCCGGCGCCCGCCGGCAAACCGCCCCTTGTTCGTCGGCCGAACCCGTTCGAACGCCAGGGGCGCCCGCCGGTTGGGGGTCCGCCATCAGGTGATCGCCCGCCGGGTGCCGGCAATCGGCCGCCGGACACCGCGCGGCCTGGGTTTCCGCCCCTGCATCAGCGCAACATCGTGCCCGGCTTCCCCGGCAAACCGCAGGAGAAGAGACCGCCGCCGAAAAAGAAGACAGACGAACGCGAGCAAAACCAGCGCTAACGAAATCCCGCGGTATCGCTGCGCCACGCTCGCGTCGTTACAGCCGCCAGGAATAGACCAGCCACCGGCGCTGCGCCACGCTGTAGCGAAAGTAGATCTGCAGCCGCTGCAGGTCCGTCGTATAGGACCACACGCGGCAGATGAGGGGCTCGCCGGTTTCGAGGAAGCATGCGGTATCCGGGGTCACGTCGGTTGGGCGATAGCCGAGTGCCAGAATGACCTGGTCGACCGACATCCCGGTGCGCAGCCGCGCCGCCATACCGCCCGTGTCGAATTGCGCGACCGCGGGGGACGACCCCACGGCGGCGGCCAAGGCCAGAGCAGCGGCGGCGATGCGCATGGGCGCGGGCTCCTCCGGCAGCAAGGCGGCGCCGCCCTACCGGCGCCGTCCGGCCGCTACGGTTGCGCAACATGGTTAACGACCGCTTACCGCAGGCGCTCGCACCCATCTGTCTATGCCGGGTTTGGCCGCAATGCGGCAATAAAGCGGCGAACCTCGTCAATCACCCGCTCGCTATCGCCGAGATAGAACAGGTGATCCTCGCCGGGCAGCTCGACATATTTCGCTTGCGGCATCGCGGCCGCGAGCTCGCGGCTGAAATCGACCGCAATGCGGCGGTCGCCGCTGCGGTGCAGGATCAACGTCGGCACCTCGATCGACGGCAGAATGGGCCTGACGTCGAGGTGATGATCCAGCCGCAACAGGGCGCCCGCCGTCGCGGCGCCGGCGCTGCGCGCCTCGAACCGCGCCCAGCGGCGGCGAAAACCTTGGTCCGCCGCCATGCTCGGCGCGACCGAGGGCGGCAGCATCGGCACGCCCCACGCCCGCTCCATCACCGCGAACCGGGCCTCGATCTGCGCAGGCGGCCACGCCTGTGTCGGACTTACCGCAAACGCGCCGTAAAGCGCCAGCGCGCGCACCCGCGCGGCATGCTCGGCGGCAAACAGCAACGCTGTCTTGCCGCCCTCCGAGAACCCGAACAGCACCGGTTGCGCCGACCCGGCGGCGTCGATGACCGCGCGCACATCGTCGAGCCGCTCTTCGATCGAACCGATGCCGTGTCTGCGTCCGGACAATCCCGTGCCGCGTTTGTCGAACATGATGAGGCGGGAAAATTCGGCAAGCCGCCGGCAGAAACGGGCATGCGCCGGCTCCTCCCACAGAAGGCCGAGATGAGACACCAGCCCCGGGATCAGCAGGAGGTCGACCGCGGCCTCGCCGATCACCTGATAGGCCAGTCGAACCCTGCCGTTTTTGGCGTAACGGGTCTGCGCCGGAGCCGTCCCTCGTTCGTCGCTCGGCACGCCGCGCACCTCGAATGTCCAACCCCGGCGAACGCATTGCCGAGTCAACGACGCGGTCGCCACCATGCTGCCAGACCCCCGGACTCTTGTCTAACGGGCGGCGCGGTTGGCGGTATCATGCGCCAGGAGTCGCCGCGGGCAACCTAGATTTGCGCAAGTCTTACGGCGGCGTAGACCACCGCCATGCCGAGCACCGTCATCGCTGTGGTCAGTCCGGTGGGGTGATCGTGATAGCTCTCCGGCAGCAGGTCGCTTGCCGAGATATAGATGAAGAAGCCGGCGAAGGCGGCCAGGCTGTAACCCAAAATCTCTTCGCGAAACCGCAGCACCAACGTCGAAGCGGCGCCGAGGATCGGGGCCGCGGCGTCGACCAACAACCACGCCAACGCCGCGCGGCTTCCGCCGTGGCGGTTGAGCACGACGCCGACGGTGTTGATTCCGTCGGAAAAATCATGCGCCAGGACGGCGGCGGCAACGATCAAGCCGACCGAGGCCGAGACCTGAAAGGCAAGGCCGATGGCAAATCCGTCGAGGAAGCTGTGCAGCGACAGGCTCGCCGCGCCGAGCGCGCCGCCCCGCCACAAGCGGTCGGTGCGTTCGCCCTTGTGCCCGTGCGGCGCCACCGTTCGGTCGAGGATCATGTAAACAACAAACCCGGCTGCCACCAACACGTAAACGAGTCCGGTGCCGGGCCGCACCTTGCCGACGAGCTCCGCGGCCTCGGGGATTAGGTCGAAGAACGCGACGCCGATCACCGCGCCGGCACTGAAACCGAGGATCAGATGCAGCCGGTCCTGCAGCTTGAGCGCCAGCAGCCCGCCAAGCAGCGTCATCACAAACGTCGCAGCGCTCAGCGCTATGGCCATTCTGCTGCCCCGCTATCAGCCGCGATGACGTGCCGGCGAAACGGCCCGCTTGCACACGGCCGACGCTGTGCCGGTTCAGCCCTTGCGGCGTTTGGCGTAGCGGTCGGCGAGGCGGGCGGCGACCCGCTTGCTGACGAAATGCGTGATGTCGCCGTCGAGCGCGGCGATTTCTTTGACGAAGCGCGACGAGATGAACTGATAGCGATCCGATGACATCAAGAAGACCGTTTCGATCCGGTCGTTGAGCCGCGCGTTCATACCCGCCATCTGGAACTCGTACTCGAAATCCGACACCGCGCGCAGCCCGCGGATGATGACGCTGGCGCGGACCGATTCGGCAAAGGTCATCAACAGCGATTCGAAAGCCTGCACCTCGATGCGGTCGGCGGTCGAGCGGTCGAGCGCGTGCGCGATGTCGTCGCGCACGATCTCGACCCGCTCGTCGGTCGCGAACAGCGGCCCCTTGCCGTCGTTGCGCGCCACCCCGATCACCAATCGGTCGACGATCTTTGCCGCGCGGCGAATGATGTCGAGATGGCCGTTGGTGATCGGATCGAAGGTGCCGGGATAGATCCCGACCCGCGGCGTCGTCACTTGCCCTCCCCCTCCTCGCTCTCCGGCTCACCGGCTCCGTCGCCGTCATCTTCGGCGACTTCGGGCAGCCGCGCCACCGATACCACGCGCTCGCCCTCGCCGACCCGGAAGATGACGACCCCGGCGCTGCCGCGGCGGGCGATGCGGATGTCGTGGACAGGGGTGCGGATGACCATGCCGCCGTCGGTCACCAGCATAATCTGATCGCTCGCGCCGACAGGAAACACGGCCACCAGTGAGTCGCGGCGCAAGCTAAGGTTCATGTTGGTGATGCCCTGGCCGCCTCGCCCGGTAATGCGGTAGCCGTAGGCCGAGCTGCGCACGCCGAAGCCCTTTTCGGTGACGCTCAACACGAACTCTTCGCGTGTCGCGAGGTCCGCGAAGACCTCCTCGGAAATCGCCGCGTCGGCGGCTTGGGTCTCGGCCGCGTCGGCGTCGTCGGCAACCTGCCCGTTCGGCTCTGGCTCTTCTCCGGACTGGCGGCGCCGCTCGTTGGAGAGCTTGAGGTAGGCATCGCGGATTTCCGACGAGACTTGCTCGTGGCGGAGGATCGACATCGAGATGACCTGGTCGTCGCCGAGCAGACGGATGCCGCGCACGCCGACCGAGGAGCGGCCGGCAAAAACACGCACTTCGCCGACCGGGAAACGGATCGCCTTGCCGTCGCGCGTCGCCAGCAGCACATCGTTCGCTTCGCTGCACGGCGCCACGGCGATCAGCCGGTCGTCGGCGTCCTCACCCTCGAACTTCATGGCGATCTTGCCGTTCGCGCGCACATCGACGAAATCGCTGAGCGCGTTGCGGCGGACGTAGCCGGCGGCGGTGGCGAACATCACCGTCAGCGCGCTCCAGCTGTCCTCATCCTCGGGGAGCGGCATCACCGTCGAGATCGTCTCGCCTTCGCCGAGCGGCAGCAGATTGACCATCGGCCGCCCGCGTGCTTGCGGGGTGCCGAGCGGCAGGCGGTAGACCTTGAGCTTGTAGACCCGGCCGGTCGAGGTGAAGAACAGCACCGGGTCGAGCGTCGAGGCGACAAACACCTCGTTGAGGAAATCCTCTTCGCGGATGGCCATGCCCGCGCGGCCGCGGCCGCCGCGCCGCTGTGCGCGGTAGGTCGACAGCGGGACGCGCTTGATGTAGCCGGCATGGCTCACCGTGACGACCATGTCCTCGCGCTGGATCAGCGCCTCGACATCCGCCTCGAACTCGACATCCTCGATCGCGGTACGGCGCGGCGTCGCGAACTGCGTCTTGATGGCGATCAGCTCGGCGCGCAGCACCTCGATCAGCTTCTCCGGCGAACGCAGAATTTCGAGGTGTCGTGCAATCTCGGCGATCAGCTCCTGCAGCTCTTCTGCGATCTTGTCGCGTTCGAGGCCGGTGAGGCGCTGTAACCGCAGGTCGAGGATTGCCCGCGCCTGCGCGTCCGACAGCTGATAGGTGCCGTCCGCATCGATCGCGGTCTCTTCGCCCACCCGTTCGAGCAATGCGCCGACCTCGCCCGTCGGCCAGCGCCGCCCGAGCAGCCCGTCGCGCGCCGTCGCGGGGTCCGGCGCAGCGCGGATTAGCGCGATGATCTCGTCGATATTGGCGACCGCGACCAGCAGGCCCACCAGGATATGCGCCCGCTCGCGCGCCTTGTTGAGCAGGAACGTGGTGCGCCGGGTGACGACCTCTTCGCGGAAACGGATGAACGCGACGATGACGTCGCGCAGCGTCATCAGTTCGGGCCGGCCCTCGTTGAGCGCCAACATGTTGACACCAAAGCTGGTTTGCAGCGAGGTGTGGCGGTAGAGCTGGTTCAGCACGATGTCCGGATCGGCGTCGCGCTTCAGTTCGATCACAAGACGCGTGCCGTCCTTGTCGGTCTCGTCGCGCAAGCCGTTTTCGGCGATGCCTTCGACCAATTTTTCGCGATGACATTCGGCGATCCGCTTCTGCAGCGTCTCGCCGTTGACCTGATACGGCATCTGGGTAAAGACGAGCGCCTCGCGGTTGCCGATTTCCTCGATGTGGTGCTTGGCGCGCAGCACGACGGCGCCGCGCCCGGTCTTGTAGCCGGCGTGCGAGCCGTTTCGCCCGACAATGATGCCCCCCGTCGGGAAATCCGGCGCCGGCACGTGTTCCATCAGCTCTTCGACGGTGATGCCGCGATTGTCGAGGTAGGCGCAGCACGCGTCGATCACCTCGCCGAGATTGTGCGGCGGAATGTTGGTCGCCATGCCGACCGCGATCCCCTGCGCGCCGTTGACCAGCAGGTTCGGGAAACCGGCCGGCAGGACCTTCGGCTCCTGCTCGGTGTCGTCGTAATTCGGCTGGAAATCGACCGTGTCTTTGTCGAGGTCGTCAAGCAGCGACTCGGCGACACGCGCCAACCGCGCCTCGGTATAGCGTTCGGCCGCCGGCGGGTCGCTGTCGGAGCCGAAATTGCCCTGACCGTCGATCAGCGGCAGCCGCATCGAAAAGGTCTGCGCCAGTCGCACCATGGCGTCGTAAATCGCCAGGTTGCCGTGCGGATGGTACTTGCCCATCACGTCGCCGGTGATGCGCGCCGATTTGCGATAGGCCCGGTTCCACAGATTGCCGTTCATCTGCATCGAGTAAAGGATGCGGCGGTGCACCGGCTTGAGGCCGTCGCGCACATCGGGCAACGCCCGCGCCACGATCACGCTCATCGCGTAATCGAGGTAAGACCGGCGCATCTCCTCTTCGATGGTGATCTGGGTGATGTCGGGCCCGATCGGCGGCCGGCCGGGCGGAACGGCGGTTACGGCCAAATTCGGCTCCGCTGCGGTTGAACCTAACGAAAATCGCGGCGTGCCGACCGGCGTGCCGCGATATCAGATGACCGTTAAATTACTGGAGTGGAGCGCCGCAAACAACGGCACGCCGGGCAACGCTGCTCTGCCGCTGGCGGCGATGACGGCGGGGTCGCGATGCCGGCTCGGTTAACCTCGAATCGCGCCGCCGCCGCTGGATGTTGCGCTACTCCTCGCCGAAGCCGAGCTTTAGCTGGAGCCGCACGCCCGACAGCTCGTTGCCGCTGTCGTCACGTACGGCAACCCCATGATGTTCGCCGGTTGCGAGCAATTCGCGCGCGCGCCCCAGCGCTTGATGCTCATGCGAAAATTCTTCAGAGCGCACCGCGTCTGCCGGTGCCGCCGTCCGGTTTTCTCCATAGGTGATGCGATAGCTCATCGTCCTTCCCCACAACATAAATACCGGTCGTCCGCCGCGCCGGATGTGCAGTCGGTTGCCGATCGCTGAAAAAAGCGCTCCAGATGGCCGCGACCTCGACGAGCGCGATCTGTCCGAGAACCCCCGACGACGACGTACCCGGCGATTCATGGCAAGGCTTTATGGCAGCCGCGCGGCGGCCTCGCGTCCCGTCGGTGACATCGCGATCGCGTCGGGCAGCGTCCACAGCCGCGGCGCAGAACGCGGCTGCGTCAGTCGCCCCAAACCTCGCGTGCGGTCTCGACGACGAGTCGTAGTTTCGCCTTCTCTTCCTCGACCCTCAGCGCATTGCCGTCAACGGTCGACGAAAAGCCGCACTGCGGCGACAGGCAGAGCTGGTCGAGCGGCACGTACTTTGACGCCTCGTCAATGCGGCGCTTCAGCGTCTCCTTGCTTTCGAGCGCGGCCCGTTTGCTCGTCACCAAGCCGAGCACGACACGCGGCCCACCGCGCGGGACAAAGCGCAACGGCGCGAACCCACCCGAGCGCTCGTCGTCGAATTCGAGGAAGAAGCCGTCGACTTTGAGCTCGCCGAACAGCGCCTCGGCGACGTGGTCGTAGCCGCCCGATGCCATCCACGACGAGCGGAAATTGCCGCGGCACATATGGGTGCAGACCGTCATCCCCGGCGGCTTGCCGGCAAGCGCCTGGTTGATGAGACGGATGTTGACGAGGTGTTGGTGCTCACCGTCGCCGCCGATGCTGTCGACATAGGCGCGCTGCGCCGGGTCGTTGAGGTAGGCGAGGCTCGTGTCGTCGAGCTGGAGATAGGTGCAGCCGAGCGCATGAAGGCCGGCGATTTCCTGCCGGTAGACCTCGGCGAGATCATGCCAGAACGCGCCCATCTCGGGGTAAGCACCCTGGTCGATCGCGGCGCGTCCGCCGCGGTAATGCAACATCGAGGGCGACGGGATGGTCAGCTTCGGGGTGACGCCGCCCCCGGCGGCCGATTTGAGAAAGACGAAGTCGTCGCCAAAGATCGTCTCGCCGAGCGTCAGCTTGCCGGCGACGCGATGGGCGGTCGGACTGAAATCGACGGTGCCGGCCTCGTTCTTGAACTGGATGTTGAGCACCCGGTCGGTCTTTTCGACGCCGCCAATGCGGTAAAGAAAATCCATGTGCCACGAGCCGCGGCGCATCTCGCCGTCGGTGACGCCGTGAAGCCCCGCGTCGCGCTGCAGCGCGACCGCGTCGCCGATCGCGCGATCCTCGGCGGCGCGCAGTTCAGCCGCGCCGAGACGCCCCGCCTGGTGCGCGGCGCGCGCCTGGAGGAGGTCCGGGGGGCGCAGCAGGCTGCCAACGTGGTCGGCGCGAAACGGCGGCCCGGTGATGATGCGATCCGGCATGTCGTCTCTCCCCGTTCGTGCGCGTTCTGTGGCTTGCGCTGCCGCCTTGACCTTGCCGCACAAGATAAACGCCCGCTTGGCGTTGACAACAGCGAAGCGGCGTCCGGGCGCCCGTGCACGTTGCCGAGCCAAGCGGTGTTGGTTCGGCAACGTTAGCGCACTGCGGCGGGATGTCGCGGCTTGTGCCCAGCGGCAAAAGAGGTGCCGGTACGGGGTTGGCCGCGGCAGGGCCGGCTCGACAACGCCGCCGTTAGAACGGAATTTCGTCGTCGAGGTCGCCGCCGCCGGCCGGCACGCGGCTGCGTGATGCGCTGCCGTAGCCGCCGGACCCGCTGCCTCCAGCCGGGCGGCCTTGCTCGCCGCCGCTCGCATAGGAATCGTCGTAGTCGCCGCTGCCGTCCATCGCCCCGCCGCCGCGGCCGCCGGCACCGTCGAGCATTGTCAATTCGCCGCGAAACCGCTGTAGCACCACCTCGGTCGAATAGCGCTCCTGGCCCTGGTTATCGGTCCATTTGCGCGTTTGCAGCGCACCCTCGACATAGATTTTCGAACCCTTGCGCAGGTATTTCTCGGCAATCTCGACAAGGCGCTCGTTAAAGATGACCACCGAATGCCACTCGGTCCGCTCCCTGCGCTCGCCCGAATTGCGGTCGCGCCAGCTCTCCGACGTCGCCAACCGCAGATTGGCGATGCGCGTGCCGTCATTGGTCGAGCGCAGTTCGGGATCGCGGCCGAGATTGCCGACGAGAATAACCTTATTGACGCTGCCTGCCATGGGGCGGCCTTCCGGAGCTTGAGGGTTGGGACCGTTATGTTAGCAGCCGGCGCGCGCCGCAAGCCAGCATAATGTTCCTGCTTTATTCTTATCCACGCTATCCACAGCCGCGGCCGCTTTTGCCGCCAAGCCTGCCGGGCGCTCAGTGCGCCGCAGCTCGCTCGCTGCCCAGAGCGATCGGCTTGCCATTGGTCTCGACCCCGAGAAACAGGAACGACAGGCCGACCAGCAGCATCGCAAAGGCCAGGAACAGCATCGCCGGCAGCACCGCCGCTTCGGTCTGCTGTGCCGATACCAGGTGGCTGGTACCGGCAATCAGCGCGAGGCTGAGCGGCCCGATGATCTTGCCGACGCCGTTCGCCGTCTGTCCGAGGCCCGACGAGCGGGCGCCGAGGCTGACGCCGTAACTCTCCACCGTGTACGGCGCGAGGTTCGAGAAACCACCCTCGATGCAGAAGGTCGAGCACGCCAGCAGCACGACGAGCAGCGGCATGTCGCCGAGCATCGCGGTGTTGAAATACCCGGCGAGAGCGAGCGCCACGGTTCCGCCAAAACCCCAGGTGATCCCCAGCAGCCGCCGCCCGATCAACGGTGCGACCACGGTGACGACGACCTTGCCGGTAACCCCGGCACCCGAGACGATCACGAAATAAGCCGCCGCCTTGGGCACCGGTATGCCGAGCAGCAAGGCGACAATCGTCGGCCCCCAGAGATAGACGCCGTAGGCGGCGGTCGAGGAGCCGCCCCAGATCAGCAGGGTCTCCCAGAACATGCGCGGCTGCGACCACAGGTCGAGCAGGTTTCCGCGCGGCGGATTGATTGGTGCGGTCGTCGGCAGCGGCACCCGTTCGAGCGGCAGCCCCAGCTGCTTTGCGACCTCCCGGCGCGCCTCCTGGAAGCGGCCCTTTGCGGTCAGCCAGCGCGCCGATTCGGGGCAAAAAATCCACACGAGCACGCCAATTGCCAACGCGACAAAGCCGAGCAGCGCGACGCGGCGCCAGCCGTATTGCCCCATGATCGCCGCCGACACCGCGGGCGCGAGAAAGCCGCCCGCCGATGCCCAAACGACATAAAAGCTCGTGGCAAACGTGCGATGACGCGTGGGCGTCAGCTCCACGACCACGGTCAGTGACGGCGTTACGGCCGCCGTCAGGCCGACACCGACAAAGAACCGCAGGATCGCGAACAGCCACCAGCCGCCTTCCGGAACGAAGGCAATGAGGCCCGAGCTCAGCGCGCATATGCAGGTGCCGATCACCATCTGCTGCTTGCGCCCCCAGGCGTCGGCAAAGGCGCCGAACAGGATGGCGCCGACGATCGCGCCGACCCCGCCGCTGTAGAGGATCACCGCGGATTCGCCATAAGTCAGGTGCCATTCCTGGTTCACCGCAGCGAGCAGATAGCCGACGACCAGGAAGTCAAAAAAGTCAAAAACAAACACCGCCGACATCAGGATGAAGATCGCCCAATACCGGGTGTTGAGTGGTGCGTTGTCGTAAAGGGCCAGCAGGTCTTCGGGTGTACTTTGGGCCATGCCCGTCCTCCCTCAGGGACCGCTTCGTATGGCGGCTCCGGCGCTAGTCAACGTGCTGCGCTTGTCTTTGCAGCAAGTATCCGCCGCGGTGCGCGGGCGGTCAACGCCGCCCGATGGCGCGATCCTGCCTTCCCGGATTAAGGTCCCGGCCATGAAGCCAAAACCGTCGCTCCGATGCGGTTGCTGATCGTCGGTGCCGGCGCCGCCGGGCTGATGGCGGCGCGCGAACTCGCC
>JAFAWI010000408.1 GCA_019241915.1 Alphaproteobacteria bacterium | reverse complement strand
GTCTTCAAGTACCTCGATTTCCTCGTCGAATCGGCAAACGATTTGGCGCGGCTGCTCGGGCTGCAGCATGAGCTGCCGTTTGTCGAGGTGCTGCTGCCGGTCGGCATCTCGTTCTTCACATTCCACGGCATTTCGTACGTTACCGACGTCTACCGCCGCGATGTCGCCGTGTGCCGGGCGCCGCTCGACATGGCGCTCTACATGTCGTTTTTCCCGCAGCTGGTGGCGGGGCCGATCGTCCGTGCCTCGTACTTCCTGCCGCAGCTGGCGCAGCCGTCGCGCGAGCCGATCCCGATCGGGGCGGCGCTGCTGCTGATCGTCGGCGGCATGATCAAGAAGGTAATTGTCGCCAACTATCTGGCGAGCGGGCTCGTCGACCCGGTCTTTGCCGCGCCCGACCGGTACGGCGGGCCTGACCTGCTGCTCGCGACCTATGGGTACGCGGTACAGATCTATTGCGATTTCAGCGCCTATACCGACATCGCGATCGCGCTCGCCGCGCTCTGTGGCTTTCGCTTTCCGCGCAATTTCAACCAGCCTTACCGCGCGCTGCGGCTGCGCGAATTCTGGCGGCGTTGGCATATTTCGCTCAGTACTTGGCTGCGCGACTACCTCTACAAGCCGCTCGGCGGCAATCGGCGGGGCCGGTTCACCACCTACCGCAACCTGATGATCACGATGCTGCTCGGCGGTATCTGGCACGGCGCGGCGTGGAAATTTGTGATGTGGGGCGCGTTGCATGGCGGCGGCCTCGCGGTCGAGCGCATGGCCGAGCCGTGGCTCGGCCGGCGCCCGTCGAGCGCGTTCGGGGCCGTGGCCTCATGGCTGATCGTCTTTCATTTCGTCTGTCTCGCCTGGATTTTCTTCCGCGCCGAGGATTTCACCGTCGCCGCCATTTTCCTCGCCGGCCTTGCGCACGGTTGGCACGCGCCGATCCAGCAAGCGCAACCGGCGATGGTGGCGTTGATCGCGCTCGGCATGTCCGGGCAGTTTCTGCCCCCGGGATCGTTCGAGCGCGCCGGCCTTGCCCTGCAACGGGTGCCGCTGTGGGGTCTGGGTGCCGCGGCAGGGCTGCTTCTCGCCGCCGTGAACGCGCTCGGTCCCGAGGGGACCGCGCCGTTCATCTATTTCCGCTTCTGACGGTAATGGACCGAGGTTCCCTCAGCCGCCGGGAGCGCGCGCCGCTGGTTACCGACGCGATTCCGCCGCCGCTGCGCCGGCGCGGCGCCAGCCCGCGCCAGGTGCTGGCGGTGGGCCTGATCGGCGCCGTCGCGCTGGCGCTGTTCGCCTCGCGCGATACGCCCGGCTGGGCCGAACGGCTCGGCGACTCGCCGCTCGACCACGAGCTGCGCAGCGTCGCGGGATACTGGGACCAGACGATGGAGACGCTGCGCCTCACCGTGCCGCACGACCGCCTGCGCGACGCGATGCAGCGCGGGCTCGACTGGCAGTGGCTGACAAACAGCCGCTAGACTGCGCGCCCATTCGAAGGAGGCCGCCTTGTTCCCGACTCTGAGCGACGAGCAGCGCCAGTTCATTGGCACGATCCGGGAGCTGGCGCAGGGCGAGTTCCGCGAGCGCGCGCCGCGCTATCAGGACGGCACCTTCCCGTGGGAGAACATGAAGCCGCTTGCCGAATTGGGTGTGCTCGGCATGGCGGTGCCCGAGGAATACGGTGGGCTGGGGCTGCCGGTGTTCGACACCGCGCTGGTGCTCGAGGAGATCGCCAAGGCCTGTTACGTGACGGCGATGGCGGTGCTGGGCGAGGTTGGCGCGCAGACCCGCATCATTTCGACCTACGCGCCGGACCCGATCAAAAAGCGCATCCTGCCGCAGGTGTGCAGCGGCGAGTGCCTCTTGGCGATCTGCATGACCGAGCCCGACGCCGGCACCGATGTCGCCAACTACAAGACCAATGTCGACCATCTCGGCAACAAGCTGCGGCTCAACGGCGTCAAGACGCTGATCAGCCGCGCCGAGGAGGCCGGCTGGTTTGTCGTCTTCACCCGGGTCGACAAGAAGCCTGGCCGCGAGGGCATCGGCTGCGTACTGGTCGAGCAGGGCACGCCCGGCTTCACCGTCACCGGCAGCTACCACACCATGGGCGGCGAAAACCTCCACGAAATCCGTTTCGAGGATGTCGAGCTGCCGCCGGAAAACCTCGTGCTCGAAGACGGTTTCCGCAAGCTCCTCAACGCCTTCAACACGCAGCGCTGTCTCAACCCGTCGATTTCGCTCGGCCTCGCCGAGGGGGCCTTCGAAGAGGCGGTGAAGTATGTCAAAGACCGCCGCGCCTTCGGCCGCGCGATCGGCGATTTTCAGGGCATGCGCTGGAAGATTGCCGAGATGTACCGCGACATCGAAGCCAGCCGCTCAATCCTCTACCGCGCCTGCGCCAGCGCCGACCCGTTTCCCGACCCGCTGCTCGCCGCCGCCGCCAAGGTCACCGTCAACGAGATGTCGCTGCGCGTGACCAGTGAGGCGATCCAGGTGCAT
>JAFAWI010000388.1 GCA_019241915.1 Alphaproteobacteria bacterium | reverse complement strand
ACCGGGGCTCGCGGCGGCTGTCGCCGGCCGTCTGTTTGCCGACGCCGGTGCCGCGGTGGCCGGCGACCGGCTCGACCGCGACACCCCGCTCGCGCAATACCTCAACCTCGACAAAGACGAGGCGGGCAAAGACGCCCTTGCCCGCGCCGATCTCATCGTGATCGAGGGCCGGCCGAGCGAGCTGCGGGCCGTGGGCCGCGACCCGGCGGCGTTGCGTGCGTTGAACCCGATGGCTGCGATCGTCACGATCGCCCCGTTCGGACAGGAGGGACCACGTGCCGAGGATCCGGCGAGCGACCTGACACTGCTCTACGCCAGCGGCATCGCCCGGCTGCTCACCGGCCAGGTCGACGATCTCGCCGAGGCGCCGATCCGCCCGGTCGGCGAGCAGTCGGCGTTTATCGGCGGACTTGCCGCCGCCTGTGCGGGAATGCACGCGATCGGGGTTAAAGGCGCGGTCGTCGATGTTTCGATCGAGGAGGCGCTGGCGACCTTGGCGATGACGGAGCTGGCCAATGCCGGTCTCGGCGGCAAGGCGCGCTCGCGCAAGCGGGTTGGCGATGGCAACGGCGCCACCGTGACGATCCTGCCGGCAAGCGACGGCTATGCCGCGGTCTCGCCGCGCGAGGAACGGCAATGGGCGGCATGGCTTGAAGTGATGGGGTCGCCCGGCTGGGGTAGCGACGCTCGCTTTGCGACCAAGCCCGACCGCGTGGCGAATTGGGACGCGCTGCACGTGCTGATGTCGGAATGGAGCCGACGGCGCGGCAAGCAGGAAATCGCCGATGCGGCACAGGCCGCACACGTGCCGAGCTTTCCGTTGCGCGAGCCGCACGAACAGCTGACGTCGCGGCAGCTCGCCGAACGCGGCTTCTGGCGCGATGCCACGGTCGCCGGCCGGCGGGTCAAGGCACCGGGCGCGCCATTTGGGCTTGTCCTCGCTTCAGCCGAGCCGCGCAAGCTGACCCCGACCCGCTTGCCGCTGTCCGGCGTGCGGGTGCTCGACTTCAGCTGGGTCATCGCCGGCCCGACCGCGACGCGCTATCTCGCGGCGATGGGCGCCGAGGTGATCAAGATCGAGGCGCCCGGCCGCGGCGACCCCGGCCGCGACACCGGGCTGCACACCGTGCTCGGGCAGGCCAAAAGAGGCATCGTGCTCGACCTCAAGAAGCCCGAGGCGGTGGCGTTGGCCCGCGACCTCGCCGCGCGCGCCGATGTCGTGTTCGAGAATTTCGCCACCGGTGTGATGGAGCGGCTGGGCCTCGGGGGCGCGGACCTGCAAGCGCGCAACCCCGACCTGATCTACGTCTCGGCTTCGGGCATGGGGCGTATCGGGCCGGAGGCGCACTCGGTGGCATACGGCACGCTGCTGCAATGCTATGCCGGGTTTGCCGGGCTCAACCGCCACCCGGGCATCCCGCCGCGCGTCGGCTTTGCCTGGCTCGACCCGATGTGCGGGTTGATGCTGGCGTTTATCGTCGCCGCGGCGCTGTGGCGGCGCGCGCGCGACGGCGCGACCGCGCGGGTCGATTTTTCGATGACCGAGGCGATGTTGTGGACGCTGGCCCAGCCACTGCTCGCGACGCAACTCGGCGAGAAGCCGCGGCCGCAGGGCAACCGGTCGCCGCACTTCGCGCCGCACGGCGCGTGGCGCTGCGCCGCCGGCGACGAATGGATCAGCCTCGCGGTGACCAGCGAAGACGAATGGCGGGGGCTGTGCAGCGCAATCCCGGCGCTGGAGCCGTTGGCGGGCTGGGATTTGGGGCAGCGCCAGGGACGGAACGCCGGAATTGACGGCATCCTGGCCGGCTGGGCCTCGCGCCGCAGCGCCGTCGAGGCCGAGGACGAACTGCGCTGCGCCCGGGTGCCGGCGGCGGCGCTCAAGGATGCGGTCGATCTGGTCCAGGACCCGCATCTGCAGGCGCGCGGGTTCTGGGAGGCATACGGTACGGGCGTGCTGCCGGGCCTGCCGTGGCGCGTCAGCTTCGGCCGCGCCGGCGGCAAGGCGCCCGGCCTCGGCGCCGATACCGACAGCGTGCTGCGCGAGGTGCTGCGCCTGCCGGACGACAGGATCGCGGCGCTCAGAGCCGGCGGAGCATTGGGTTAATCGACCACAAACGAGAGGGGACAGGACATGGCAAGCATTTCTTTGAACCAGGCCAACCGCGTGCTGCGGGCGACGTTGAAGAAGGCGACCGACCTCAACATCAAGGTCAGTGCCGCGGTGGTCGACGACGGCGGCCGCCTGGTCGCGTTTCAGCGCATGGACGGCGCCTTTTTTGCCGGCGTTTACGGCAGCCAAGGGAAAGCTGTCGCCTCGGCGGCGTTCGCCCGGCCCTCCGGCATCATGCAGGAGCGCGCGGCCCAGCCGACCCCGGCCGGTATCCGCGAGGCCGAGGGCGATCACATGATCATGGGTCAGGGCGCGGTGCCGCTGTTCCGCAACGGCAACCTGGTGGGCGCCGTCGGTGTCGGCGGGGGCACCTCGCAGGAGGACGAAGACTGCGCCAAAGCCGGCGCCGACGCGCTGTAGGCGCTGCGCAGCTGCGGCCCCTCACGCGCCTCGCTTGTGCTCGGCACCCTCTCCCGCTTGCGGGGGAGGTTAAGAGATGTAGGCCTGGCTAAAACTCGCCGCTGCGGTACGCCTCGTCCAACCGTTCGGCGTCTTCCGGGGAGAGTTCGGGCCAGGGGGCGCCACGTTTGCGCAGCGTGCCGGTGAAGTTGGGCGGCCGCTTTTGGTTGAACGCAGCGCGGCCTTCCTCGCCGTCCATCGTCGTCTGGATCAGCAAATGATTGATCAGGTTCTGGATGTGCCAGGACTGGTCGGTCGGCAGGTCGCCAAAGCGCACCACGTATTCCTTCATCATCCGCACCGCGACCGGCGGCAAGGTGCAGATGTGGCGCGCCATCTTCTCGGCGCGTTCCATCAGCTGGGCATGCGGCACCACTTCGTTGACGAGACCGATCCGCAACGCCTCGGCCGCGTCGAACGGCTCGTCGGTCAGCAATATCTTCATCGCATCGGAATAGCGCAGCTGCTTCGCCAACAGAGCCGCCCCGGGGCCGTTGCCGAGCCAGCCCTGGGTCAGCAGCGCGAACTTGAACCGTGCATGCTCGGCGCTGGCGATGCGGATGTCGGTCGAGCTCAAAAGGATGTACAGCCCGGCGCCGGCGGCCCAGCCGTTCACCGCGGCGATCACCGGCTTCCAGACGCGCGGGTAATGGTCGCCCATGCGGCCGTCGACCCCGGTTTTCTGACCGTGCACGGTGCCGGCAAGCGGCCAATAGATGCGGTTGGTGCGCAGGTATTCGCGGTCGTCGGCGGTGAGGTCCGGGCGCGGCTGCAGGTTGTGTCCGCCGCAGAAATGCCGCTCGCCGGCGCCGGTGAGGATCGCGCAGCGGATGCTGCGGTCCTCCCACAAATCGATCCACGCGGCCGAGATGTCGTCCGACATCTTCTTGTCGAGGATGTTGGCCTTGGCCGGGTTGTCGAGCGTGATGTAGGCGACCCCGTCGCGCTTCTCGTATTGCAGGGGCAAGGCGATTTCCTCCAGCTGTCGTTCCGGGGATCGCGTCAGCGATGAACCGGAACCCGTCGGCACGCAGACTAACAAGCCTGGCTCGAGCGCCGGAGGTCAATTGCAACAGCGTCGTCGTCCGCGGACGCGGGCGATGCCTCAGGGCCAGAAGTCGCGCGAGGCAAGGCGCGCGCCTTCGGCAAGGCTCGCAAGCTTGGCCCATACCACCCGCGGATCCACCGCCGCCTGCCCGACCCAGGTGCCGTAGCCGCAATCGCTGCCGGCAATAACGTTTTCGCGACCGACCAGCGCGGCGTAGCGGCCGATCCGCTGCGCGATCAGCTCCGGGTGCTCGATGAAATTGGTTTTCGACTCGATGACGCCCGGGATCAGCACCTTGCCGTCGGGCAACCTGACGCTTTCGAACACCTTCCATTCGTGCGCGTGGCGCGGATTGGCGGCCTCGAAGGACAACCCCGCCGGTTTGGCGGTCAGGACGACGTCGACGATGTCGGCGAGCGGCACGTCGCAATGATGCGGCCCCTCGTAATTGCCCCAGCACAGATGGATGCGGGCGCGGTCGGCCGGCACATTGCGCAGCGCGTGGTTCAGCGCCTCGATGTGCAGCGACGCAGCCTTGCGGAACTCGGCCGTCGTCAGGCCGGCGTGCTGGATGTGCCGGCCCATCGCCAGATCGGGGCAGTCGATCTGCAACACAAACCCGGCGCTGACGACCGTCTCGTACTCGTCGCGCATCGCCTCGGCGATTGCTTCCAGGTAAGCCTCGTGGCTCTTGTAGTAGCCGTTGTGGAAGAACAGCGAGACAAGGCCCGGCGAGGCAGCGCTGAGAAAGGCTTCCTCGGCCGACGCGGCGGCGAGTGCAGCCCTTAGATTGCGCGCGTCGGTCTCGGCAGCGCCCCGGTCGGCGACGGCAATCGCACCGTTGCAGCCGGGGGTCCTGCGCCGCGAGCGGCCCGGGTCACCGAACACGCGGCGGGCCAGCTCCGGGAACTCGACGAGGTCCTGGTAGATGAGCGGACGGCTTTCGCCGCCAAACCCGGCGAGCCGGTCCTTGACGTAGGTCGCATAGCTCGGCTTCGACATTTCGCCATCGTTGACGACGTCGATCCCGGCGGCCGCCTGTTGGTTGACGACCTCGACGACCGCGTCGGCGACGCGCGAGGCAAGGGCGGTGCGATCGACCGGAATGCCTTCTTCCTTGGCGAACATGGCGCGCACCAAGTCGTCGGGCCGCGGCAGGCTGCCGGTATGGGTCGTCAGAAAGCGCTCGCTGCTGCGTTTCATACCGGCGGCCTCCCCCTGTCGCGCCGTCGACTCTGGTCGGGTCGCGGCAAAGGGTCAACGCCGGTGCCGCCGTCGTGCTAGGCTGTGCCGATGCGGCACGCCCGATATGC
>JAFAWI010000225.1 GCA_019241915.1 Alphaproteobacteria bacterium | reverse complement strand
GTGCGGGTTGTGCTGGGTGTGCTTGCGCTGGGTGACTGCAAGCGTCGCCATCTTGTCGCGGGTCTGGCCGTGCTTTTCGAGCCAGCGGGTGTAGGCGACCGCCATCCCCTGCCCCGGCCCGCCAAAGCCGTAGGGCGCGGTGAACTGGGTCGCGCCGGCGGCGTTGCCGGCGGGCAGGTTCTGGTAGGTGCCGCGCGGGTTGTGCATCGCCCGCCAGACGACGGCGTACTTGCACACCCCGGCGAGCAGCGCATTGACCACCTGCTGCACCGCGCCGCCGATGTTCACACTGCCGACCTGGATGTGCCAGGCGAGGTTCGGCAACTTCAGCATCGCCATCATGCAGTTGACCGAAACGACCGAAATGCCGTCGATTTCGGCATGGCCGGTGGCGGGGAGCTCGGGATAGGTCGCAAGCCCGTCGATGTCTTCCATCTTGAGACCGCTATCGGCGACCGCGTCCTTGACCGCAGTCAGCGCATGCGCCGCCAGCGGGATGTCCGCCGTGCGCGTCACCTTCGAATAGCCGACGCCGCTGACGGCGATCTTGCAGCGGTTCTCCCACATCGGGCTTCGGCTCCTTAAACTTCGTAGGGCGGAAAAGCGCAGCGTATTCCGCCGCACTCGCACGGCAAATGGCGGAATGCGCTGCGCTTTTCCGCCCTACCTTTGCGCCAGTCGGAATTGCGGCAGGGTGATGTCGTCGTTGAGTTTTTCGAAGACGACCTCGACCCGGCGGCCGACCTTGGCGTCGGTGTATTCGGCGCCCAAGAGGTTGCCGGCCATCAGCGCGCCGGGTGCGTCGTCGAGCTCGACGATGATGCTGGCGTAGGGCACCGCGGAGGCGAAGCGCTTGTCGCCGGTGTGGTACATGATCGTGTAGGCGTAGATCGCGCCCTGCCCGCGCACCGGCTCGAATTTGAGGTCGGTCGAGACGCATTGCGTGCAGGTTGCGTAAGGCGGGTGCTGGAAGTGGCCGCAGCTTTGGCAGCGCTGCAATTCGAGGCTCCCGCGTTTTGCCGCGTCCCAGAATGGCCTAGTCCATTCGTTCGGCACCGGCACCGGCCGGGTCACGCCGCTCCAATCGCTCATGCTGCCGCCTCTCTCCCGCTGGGCACACTCTAGCACCGAGCGCGCCGTCGAGCGCAGCGGGCGGGTCCTCAATGCACGACGCCACGCTCATGCAGCAGCTCGACCAGCGTGGCGGCCAATGCCTCCGGGGCCTCGCCGACCGTCGCGAGTGTCAGCTCCGGTGTCTCCGGCGCTTCGTACGGCGAACCGAGGCCTGTGAAATTGGGGATATCGCCGGCCTTGGCCTTGGCATAGAGACCCTTGGGGTCGCGCCGCACGCACTCGTCGAGCGGCGTGTCGATGAAGACCTCAACAAACGGGTGCGGCGCCGCGATCTCGCGCGCCATCTGCCGGTCGGCGCGGAACGGCGAAATGAAGGCGCAGATCACGACCAAGCCGGCATCGGCCATCAGCTTGGCGACCTCGCCGAGGCGGCGGATGTTCTCGACACGGTCGGCGTCGGTGAAGCCGAGGTCACGGTTGAGCCCGTGGCGGACATTGTCGCCGTCGAGCAGCATCGTGTGCGCGCCGAGCGCCAGCAGCTTTTGTTCGGCGAGGTTGGCGATGGTCGACTTGCCGGCACCCGACAGTCCGGTGAACCAGACGACCGCGCCTTGCTGGGCCTTCAGCGCGGCGCGCTCGGCCGGGCTCACTGCCTCGGCCTGGCGGTGGATGTTGGTGGCGCGCCGCAGCGCAAAGTCGATCATGCCGGCCGCGGCGGTGTCGTTGCCGATCCGGTCGATCAGGATAAACCCACCGGTTTCGCGGCATTTCGCGTAAGGGTCGAAAGCAATCGGCTGCGCGGTCGACAGATGGCACAGGCCGATCTCGTTGAGCGCCAGACTGCGCGCGGCGACATGCGCACCATTGTCGATGTCGATCCGGTGCCGGATCGAGGTCACCGTTGCCGGCACGGTTGCAGTACCGGCCTTCAGCCAGTACGAGCGACCGGCGACGAGCGGCTCGTCTTTCATCCAGACGATGTGCGGGCGAACTGGTCGGCGTAGTCGGGGCGCGAGCGCGGATCGGCCAGGAGGTCGCCGCGGGTGGCACCGATCTCCTCGGCAAAGACGAGGGTAACCGCGTCACCGGCCTTCGCCCGGTCGAGCATCCCGTCATAGGTGACGATCTTTGCGATCCGCGCCTCGGCCGCCGACCCCATGACGACCACGCGGTCGCCGGGCGCCACCGAACCCGCCGCGACGGTGCCCGATACGCCGCGAAAGCCGGGATCGGGCCGGCTCACCCATTGCACCGGAAAGCGAAGCCCGACATCGGTACCGCCGGATTCGACCTCGGCGGCTTCGAGACATTCGAGCAGCGTCGGGCCGCCATACCACAGCATCCGTGCGGACCGCGTTGCGATGTTGTCGCCGTCGCGGGCGACGACCGGGACGGCATCGAACGAGCGGAAGCCGAGATCAGCGGCGACGCGGCGGTACTCGTCGACGGTCGCCGCGAACCTCTCCTGGCGGAAATCGACAAGATCGAGCTTGTTGACCGCCAAAACGACGTGCCGAATACCGAGCAGCGCGCAGATCAGCGAATGCCGTCGGGTCTGCGTGACGACGCCGTTGCGCACATCGACCAGCAGCACCGCCAGATCGGCGGTCGAGGCGCCAGTCGCCATGTTGCGGGTGTACTGCTCGTGACCCGGCGCATCGGCGACGATAAAGGCGCGCCGGGCGGTCGAAAAAAAACGGTAGGCGACATCGATCGTGATGCGCTGCTGGCGTTCTTGCTCGAGACCGTCGAGCAGCAGCGAGAAATCCACATCGTCGCCGGTCGTGCCGAAGCGGCGCGAGTCGGCCGCCAGCGCGGCCAGCTGGTCGGACGGCACGGCGCCCGTTTCGTAGAGCAGCCGGCCGATCAGCGTCGATTTGCCATCGTCCACCGAACCGCAGGTCAGAAACCGCAGCAGCCCCTTGTCGGGGGAGGCGCCGGTCGACCCGACGGCCATCAGAAATAGCCCTCGCGCTTTTTGCGTTCCATTGCCGCGTCTTCGTCGCTGTCGATCAGCCGGCCTTGGCGCTCCGAGACGTCCGCGGCACGCAGCTCCGCGACGATTTCGGCGGATGTCGCGGCACCCGACTCGATTGCGCCGGTCAGTGGATAGCAGCCGAGCGTACGAAAGCGCACCCGCCGCGGCTCCGGCGTCTCGCCCGGCTCCAACGGCAGGCGGTCGTCATCGACCATGATCCATTGACCGCCGCGCCGCACCACCGGGCGCGGCTGCGCGTAGTAGAGCGGCACGACTTCGAGTTCCTGCGCGGCGATGTATTCCCAGACGTCGAGTTCGGTCCAATTTGACAGTGGAAAAACCCGCATCGACTCGTCGGGCGCGAGCCGCGTGTTGAAGAGGTGCCACAATTCGGGCCGCTGCCGCCGCGGGTCCCAGGCGTGTCCTGCCGAGCGCAACGAGAAGATGCGCTCTTTGGCGCGGCTTTTTTCCTCGTCGCGCCGGGCACCGCCGATCGCCGCGTCGAAAGCGTGATGGTCGAGCGCCTGCTTTAGCGCCTCGGTCTTCATCACCCGCGTATGCAGCGCCGAGCCCGACACGATCGGGTTGATGCCCCGCTCCACCCCCTCGGCATTGGTGTGGACCAGCAGATCGAGGCCAAGCCGTTGCGCGGTCGCGTCGCGGAACGCGAGCATCTCGCGGAATTTCCAGCCGGTATCGATGTGCAGCACCGGAAACGGCGGCTTTCCCGGATAAAACGCCTTGAGCGCCAGGTGCAGCAGGACTGTCGAGTCCTTGCCGATCGAATACAACAGCACCGGCTTGCGAAATTCGGCCGCCGTCTCGCGCAGGATGCCGATCGCCTCGGCTTCAAGCCGGTGGAGATGGCCCGGCAACACGCTAGCCATCGCCGCGCCGCGGACCGTCAGCGTTCGCGCAGGCTCTCATGCCCGTAGCGCAACAGCGGCGACAGCAGATAGCTTATGATCCGGCGCGAGCCGGTCTTGATCTCGACCGTCACCGCCATGCCCGGCGCCAGCGCGACCTTCCGGTCGTCGATCGTCATCGCCGTTTTGTCGAGCGATACGCGTGCCGAATAGACCGGCTCCTTTGCGCCGGTATCGGTGGGCACCGCGTTCTTGTCGAGTCCGGTGGCGCGGGCATTGGGGTCGTCCTGACGCCGGTCGGGCGTGACCGCATCGGCCGAAAGGCTCTCCACCGTGCCGTGCAGCAGGCCGTACCGGGTATAGCTGAAGGTATCGACCTTGACGTCCGCCGTCTGGCCCGGATGGACAAAGCCGATGTCGCGGTTCGATACCATTGCCTCGATTTCGAGCTTGTCGGCATCCGGAACGATCACCAGCAGCGGCTGCGCCGGCGTCACCACGCCGCCCACGGTATGCACGGCGAGCTGCTGTACCCGGCCGTCGACCGGCGCGGTGAGGTGCTGCAACCCGGTCTTGCGCGCCGCCTTGATCACGTCCTGCGTCAGCCCGGCCGCCTTGGCATCGGCCTTGACGAGATCATCGGCAAGGCCGCGCCGGTATTCCGAAACGGCCTGGGCGCGCTGCTCTACCAGGGCGCTGAGTGTCGCCTCGGCCTCGTTCAGGCGGCTCTTCTGGACCAGCAGCTCCTTCTGGTTGGTGACCAGGTCCTGCGCCTCCTGCAGATATTGCAGCTTGGAGCCGAGGCCGTTGTCGAACAGATATTTTCGTGCGTCCACGCGCTGCTGTTGCAGCGGGATCTCGGCCGCGATTTTGTCGATCGTGCGGCCGGTCGTATCACGCTCGGCCGATTTCTCGGCGATCTGATGGTCGAGCGAACCGAGCTTGGCACGTTGCGCCTCAACCGCATCGACGAGCAGCTGACGCTCATTCGCCACCAAGCCGGCCGGCGCGTCCGCCGGCGGGTGAAACAGCGCCAGCGGGTCCGCGGCGTTACTGAGGGCAGCGTGCAGCCGCTCGACATCGAGCTGCGCCGCGGTCAGGTCGCTCTGCAAATGCTGTTGCTCGGCCTGGTCAATCGTCGGATCCAATTCGATCAGCGGGTCGCCCTCGTGCACGAACTGGCCGTCGTGCACCTCGATCGCGCGCACCACCGACGTGTCGAACGACTGAACGGTCTTGCTCCGTCCCGTCGGCACGATTTTGCCCTCGGCGGAAGCGACGATGTCGATGTTGCAAAACGAGGCCCAGGCGACAGCCAGGCAAAAGACGCTGACGATGACTAACGGGATCGCGCGGCCGATCGGCGACGGCGGTGTTTCGACAATCTCCAGCGCCGCGGGCAGGAACGCGAGCTCCAGCTCCTGGCGCCGCGCCAGCTGGCGAGGAAACGGGACGACGATGTTGCTGAGCTTCATCAGGATTCGACGATTGCGGACAAGGTGGACATGTTCGCTTGCAGGCGATGCAGCGAGGCGTAGCGGCCGCCGCTGCGCAGCAGCTCGTCGTGCGAGCCGTCCTCGATAACGCGACCATGTTCCAGCGTAATGATGCGATCGACGCGGCGGACGGTGGACAGGCGATGAGCGATGATGAACACGGTGCGGCCCTTGCCGATGCGCTCCATGTTCTGCTGGATCACGCGCTCGCTCTCGTAGTCGAGCGCGCTGGTTGCCTCGTCGAAGATCAGGATGCGCGGGTCGCTCATCAGCGCGCGCGCGATTGCGATGCGCTGACGCTGTCCGCCCGAGAGCGTGCCGCCGCGCTCGCCGACCACGGTGTCGTAGCCTTCGGGCAGTTCGAGGATGAAGTCGTGCGCGCCGGCAAGTTCAGCGGCCTGGATTACCCGGTCGACCCCGGCGCCCGGATCGGCGAGCGCGATGTTGTCGCGCACGGTGCCGGCAAACAGCACGTTCTCCTGCAGCACGACCCCGATCTGCCGGCGCAGCCACGAGACATCCGCCATCATCAGATCGGTGCCGTCTACCAGCACCCTGCCGGTCTCGGGCACGTAAAGCCGTTGAACCAGCTTGGCAAGGGTGCTCTTGCCCGAACCCGAGGCGCCGACGATCCCAACGACCTGCCCCGGCGGCACCGTGAACGAGATGTCGTGCAAGACCTCCGATGCGTCGATCCGGTAACGAAAGCCGACATGCTCGAACGCGATCTCGCCGCGGATCGGCGGCAGGCGTACCCGATTCGGGTTCAGCGGCTGCTCGGGCGCGGTGTTGAGGATGTCGCCGAGCCGGCGGATCGACAGCCGTGCCTGGTGGAAGTCCTGCCAGATTTGCGCCAGCCGCAGCACCGGCGCGCCGACGCGGCCGGCCATGATGTTGAACGCGACCAGCTCGCCGACCGTCAGGTAATTGTCCATCACCAGCTGGGCGCCGAAATAGAGCGTCGCCGCAGTCACCAGCTTGCTGACCAGTTGCACCGCCTGGCTCGACACGTTGCCGAGGCTGATGACGCGAAAGCTCGCCGCGACATAGGTCGCCAGCTGGTCTTCCCAGCGGCGCTGCATTTGCGGTTCGACCGCCATCGCCTTCAGCGTCTCGGCGCCGGCCACGGATTCGACCAGGAAGGCCTGGTTTTCCGCGCCGCGCCGGAACTTCTCGTCGAGCAGGCGGCGGAACAGCGGTGTCGCGCCGGCCGAGATCGCGATGTAGAACGGGAACGACCCGAGCACGATCATCGTCAACAGCGGCGAATAGAAGAACATCACCGCCAGAAAGACGACCGTAAAGAACAGATCGACGACCAGGGTCAGCGCCGAGCTGGTGAGGAAATTGCGGATGTTTTCCAGCTCGCGCACCCGCGCCACCGCATCTCCGGTGCGGCGCGCCTGGAAATAGGCGAGCGGCAGCGCCAGCAGGTGGCGGAACAGCCGGGCGCCGAGCTCCACATCGATGCGGTTGGTGGTGTGCGAGAACAGGTAGGTGCGCAACACACCGAGGATCGTCTCGAAGACCGAGATCGCGACGAGGCCGATGACCAGCACATCGAGCGTCGACATGCCGCGATGCGTCAGCACCTTGTCGATCACGACCTGGAAGAACAGCGGCGAAACCAGCGCGAACACCTGGAGGAAGAACGAGGCGATCAGCACCTCGCCCAGTAGACTGCGATACTTGCGCAGCCCACCGAGAAACCAGGTGATGTCAAAGCGCCGCCCCAGGTCGGTGAGGCTGGCGCGGCGGGCCATAAAGATGAGCCGCCCGTCCCACACTTCCTCCAGCTCGGTCCGCGTCATGATGCGCGGCCGCGGCGCAAACGGGAATTGCACGAGGATCCTGTCGGCGGCGGCATCGGCCTTGGCGTCGTCGCGCGTGCCCGAGTCCTGTTCCCCGATCACTTTTCCGAGGATGACGAAGCCGCCGTCGCTGAGCACCGCGATCGCCGGCAGCGGCGCCTTGCCCAGACGGCGCCAGTTGATGCGGTGCTCGCGCGCCTTGAGGCCGAACTCGCGGGCGCAGCGCACCATCTCCTGCGGCCCCAGCCGCGCGCCGGCGAGACGGTGCTGAATCTGGGCGCCGTCCGCGGCGATGCCGTGGAAGCGCAGCATCATCAGCAGCGCCGCCAAACCGGCATCCGGCTCCGCGTTCTGCGGCGTTTCTTGCTCGTCCATTCCCAACGTCACTCAGTCAACGGCAACACGTGCCGTGTTTTACAAAAATACCCGCGATCTACATTCACCCCGGCGGCGCGCCGGCCGCAAACCTTTTTAAGGCTAAAATCGGCGCGCGCTTCCGCTGGCGCCGCACTAATTCGATCCGGCGCCGTCGTCATTTTCGGCGGCGGCCGGCGCCGCGGCACCATCGGCGGCCGACTCTGCGCCGGCCTCCTCCACACTGGCGCTCGCCGCCAAGGCCCGCCAACGCTGCATCGACATCAAATGCGCGTGCACCAGCGGCAGCCACCGCCGCCGGTGCCAATCGAGGACCGTCGCGTCGGGCAGATTGTTGAAGCGCGCTTCATCGACGATCCGAAAACCGCCGAAGGTGTGCGCCACGGTCTCGGCGCCGCGCCGCCACTCGGCGCGGTTGACGACAAGCAGGTCCGTCTTTTCCAATTCGGCGGTCAATTGGCGCGCCGCGTCGAGCTGCTGCTGGAAGGCCGCGCAAAAATTGAGAGCGCGCTGCGAGCCGGCGCTCGGACCGGTGCCCTCGAACAGCGGCTCGCCCTCGCCTTCCGACAGCATGCCGGCGTCCTCGTCGATCGCCAGCGCCCGGTCCGTTCGGCCTTCGATCGTCACGAGGGCGAACGGGTAACGACGGACATATGCCGGGATGTAGCTCCCGCGCTGCCAGACACCGTCCGGGGTGACGAACAGGTTCTCGCGGTCGCGCAGGCCAAGCACCGCAACCGCCAATGCCTCGCCGGACGCGGTGAAGACGATGGGATAATGGGCCTGGGCCACGATGAATTCGTCGGCGCCGATCGGCACCGCGTTGGTCTCCGTGGCAAAACCGTAGCCGCGCTGGGGCAGCAGCCGCATTGCGCCGTGGGTCTCGGCGGTCAGCACCGCTAGCCGGGGGGCAATCAGGGTCATCTTATCCTTACCCGAAGGGGGCCATGATCCGCCGGCTCAATGATGCGTCGCGAGCTCGAACAGCGTACCGGGGTGGATCCCGCTGTTGTCGCTGACCAGTTGGTAGGCCGACTTGTTTGTTGAGTACTGGTTTGCGAACTGATTGAGAAGATGCAATGTCGCGCTTAACGAGCCGTCTTTAATTGTGACGTTAGTATCGGTGCCCTTGGCTCCATTCCCGGTAATGCCGGAGATCGATTCGGTTGCACCGAAGGCGAAATTCGCCAGATCGACCGCGTCGCCGGTGGCCAAGCCGGCAACCGTACCCGCGAAGCTTTGTGCCAGACCGAGGTCAAGCACCTCTGCCTTGCCTGATGCGAAACTGATGGTCTGACCGGACCCGACGCTCGACAGGAAAGTCAGGGTCGAACCGTTGATGGTATCGGTACCGGTTCCGCCGACTGCGCCGGCGACGGTGACGTTGCCGCCCGACGCCGCCACTTGACCGTTGTTGGTGAGGGCGCCGGAGATCGTCAGCCCGCCCGCCGCGGTCGCCTCGAGCAGGTTGGCGTTGACGATCGTATTCGGACCGGTGTTCAGGGTCAGCGCCTTGCTGGTATTGGCGTCGATCACGCCCTTGTTGTTGAGGGTCAAGTGCGTGTCGCCGATCAACCCGGCGCCGGCGATTGTACCGACGTTCGTCAGCGTCGCCGTCTGGCCGTTGCTGACGATCGCATCGCCGGAGGCGGAGCCTTGAAGGGCGATCGTGCCGCCGTTGACCGTGACATTGCCCGCGATGATCAAATCCGTCGCGGCGCCGCTGCTCGCGAGCGCGACCGTCCCCTTGTTCTGGATCGTGCCCTCGAGCGTCAGGCTGGTGCCGTTTTCGACCGTGACCGTCCCTTGGTTGGTCAAGCCGGCCAAAACATTCGTCCCGCCGACCGTCTCGAACGGACCGCTGAGCGTGCCGCCCGTGACCGACGCCCCCTTCAATTCGATCAGCCCCTTGCCGTCCGCCGCGAGCGAGCCACCGGAGGCGGAAACGGTTGTATTCTGCAGGATAAGCGTGCCTTCGGCGACCAGGTTGCCGGCATCGCTTACAGCGACGCCGGACAGCGTGTCGGTCGTGCCCTGCTCCGCTTCGGCCGTGCCGCCTTGTGCAATCGTGAAGTTGCCGCCTGAGACGGTGCTGCCGAACAACTCGACAGACGATCCGCAATCGGCGTAGACGGCGCCGGCCGTGCTGTCGGTGACGACAGTTTTCGACAGAGCAACGGTGCCGCCCGCGGTAGCCCACAACTTGCCGCTGTTGGCGAGATTGGTATCGACGGTCAGTGTGCCGCAATTGGTCGCTTCCATGACCGCGGCATTGGCAAGGCTTGGCCCGTTAAGCACCAGTTCGCCGCCAAACGCGTTGACCGTACCCATCGAATTGTTCAGCGCGGCGCTGATGTCGCCGGCGCCGGCGATCAAGTTGCCCTGATTGACGAGCATCCCGCCTGCGATCGCGTTTTGCGAACAACCCGACAGCAGGACGGCGCCGCAACCGGTCAAGGTCAGGGTGCCGACGGCTTTGAGGACCGCCGCTTCGAACCCGGCCCCGAGCGCGATGACCCCGTTATTGGCGACGCTGCCGCCAATTTGCAGGGTGCTCTCATCGACAACGACGATCGTCCCGTTGTTGCTGCTTGTCCCGGTCGAATTTTCGATAGTGAAGACCGAGTCGTTGTCGATCAGCAGCGTCGCGCAGCCATTGGTGATGTTGAGATTATCGACGGTCTCGTTTTGCGCGCTGGTCACGATGTAGAAGCCTGAGACGGCTATCACGGCGTTGTCGACCGCATTGGGCACCTGCTTCGGGCTCCAATTGCCGGCGACGGCAAAGCTGCCGGTGCGGTTGTACGGCGACGGCCCCTGCCAATAGATCGTCTGCGGCACGACGGTGCCGGTAATCGTCAGCGTCTCCATCGGCAGCGCCGCCGAGTAGCCGCTGGCATTCGAGCCGGTCGGCGTAAAATTGATCGTTTCGGTAAAGGTGCCGGTCGCCGTGGTCGAGAGAGCGACGCTTTCGACCGTGCCCACGCCCCCGGCGCCGATGCCGCTGAAGCTCTTCAGCGTATTCGCGAAAGCGCTGGAACCGCCCGACGCGACCGCAAAGCTGCCTGACAGCAGATCGGCCGGTCCGGTGGCAGCATTGACTCCCTCAAAAGCGATCGCCACCGGCGTCCCCGCGACGATCGTCCCGAGGTTGAGGGTATAGGCATTGCCGTTTTGGCTGAATGTGCCGCCGCCCGAGACCTCCTTGAGCGCGGCGACGGCATAATTGTCGATGGTGGCGGAGACATTGACCGTCTGCGAGCCGATGCCGACCTGGCCGAGGCCGTCGATGCTCTGCGCACCGCTCCCGCCGTCCGAGACCAGATTGATCGTGGCGCTGCCCGATACCGTCCCGGCATGTGCGGTCGAGAAGCCGAGCGCGACGCCGCCGCCGGACTGCCCCGCGCCGATATCGCCGGTCGTGCCGCTGGCCGTGATGCCGCTCGTCGTGCTGCCGGCGCTGGCGATCAGATTTTCCGAGAAGCCATCCGACGCCGCCGTGTTCGTGATCGTCAGCGGAATTGCCACCGTGTCGCCGACGTGGACGATGATCGGCGTCTTGAGAGTGCCGATCGATGCGGTCGCTTCGCGGTACACCTTGCCGTTGACCGTCACCATCTGCGACGCAAGCGGCGTCGTGTTGCCGGTGCCGGCGTCCGAGGTGAAGTTGATCGTGGCGGTGCCGCTCTCGGCGCCCGCGGCGGTCGTCTTCAGCCCGACCGAGACGGCTGTGCTGGTGTGGCCGGCGGCCACATTGCTGAACGAGCCGGAATCGGTCGCGCTGCCGGTCACCGAACCGGCCGAGCCGTCGAGCGCCGCAGCCGGCGGGGTTGCGCTGTTGGTGATCGTCAGCACCTGGCTCAGCGTGCCGCCGATCCGTGCGTTGCCAAGGTTGATCGGCGATGCGGGCGCAATCGTCGCCTGTGCCGGCGGCAGCACCACAGTGCCGGTAATGGTCAGCGTTTCCTTCGGCAGGGCCGCCGAGTAGCCGCCGGCGTTCGAAACGGTCGGTACAAAATCGATCGTCTCGGTGAAAGTGCCCGCCGATGTGGTGGACAGCGTCACGCTGCCCGCCGAGGCCTGGCCTTGCGCGGCGATACCCGACACCGGCGTCGCCAGCATGTTGCCGAACGCGCTCGACGCGCCGGCCTCTACCGAGAAGGTGCCGGACAGCAGGTCGGCGGGGCCCATCGCCGCATTCAGGGCAGCAAGGCCGACCGTCAGCGGCGTTGAGCCCTCGTTTACCGTCCCGAGGTTGAGGGTATAGGCATTGCCGTTTTGGCTGAATGTGCCGCCGCCCGAGACCTCCTTGAGCGCGGCGACGGCATAATTGTCGATGGTGGCGGAGACATTGACCGTCTGCGAGCCGATGCCGATCTGGCCGAGGCCGTCGATGCTCTGCGCACCGCTCCCGCCGTCCGAGACCAGATTGATCGTGGCGCTGCCCGATACCGTCCCGGCATGTGCGGTCGAGAAGCCGAGCGCGACGCCGCC
>JAFAWI010000079.1 GCA_019241915.1 Alphaproteobacteria bacterium | reverse complement strand
GGACCGGCTGATCAGGGACGCTGAGGCGGCGCTCGGGCAGGTCGATATCTTTATCAACAACGCCGGTATCACCCGCGACGGCCTGGCTATGCGCATCCGCGACGAGGATTGGCAGGCGGTTATCGATGTGAACCTCACGGCCGGCTTCAAGTTGATCCGGGCGGCGCTGCGCGGCATGGTGCGCCGGCGGCACGGCCGGATCATCTCGATCAGCTCGCTGGTAGGCGTCGTGGGCAATCCCGGGCAGGCGAATTATGCCGCCGCGAAAGCGGCGATGATCGGTATGTCGAAATCGATCGCGGCCGAGGTCGCGGCCCGCGGGATCACCGTCAATTGCATCGCGCCGGGCTTTATTGGCACCGCGATGACCGAGAGGCTGAGCGACGAGCAGCGCGCTCGCGGCACTGCGGCAATTCCCATGGGGCGGTTCGGCGCCCCGCAAGACGTGGCGGCCGGCTGCGTCTACCTCGCAAGCGCCGAAGCCGGCTACGTTACCGGCCAAACGCTTCATATCAACGGCGGGATGGTGATGCTATAATGACGACCCGGACGCCTGGTTCGCCGGATTGGCACACCCGCCGAAATCATGCTATGTGGCCCCGCCTCAACGCGGCCGCGATGGCGACACAGAACGGCTGATCCCCCGCTTGGATACCCGCACCGCGCTCAATCGAAGGCACCTGACAATCAGCCATTTGAGGGACAACGATGAGTGACGTCGCCGACCGAGTGAAGAAGATCGTCGTCGAGCATCTCGGCGTGGACGAGTCGAAAGTCACCGAGAATGCCAGCTTTATCGATGACTTAGGGGCCGACAGCCTCGATACGGTCGAACTGGTCATGGCGTTTGAGGAGGAGTTCGGGTGCGAGATACCCGACGATGCGGCAGAGAAGATCGTTACCGTCAAGGACGCCGTCAGTTTTATCGAGGCACACGGCTGAGCGCGCGAGCGTCCCTGCGGCGCCTGAGGCCGCCGGCATGAGGCGCGTGGTCGTCACCGGAATGGGACTCGTCACGCCGCTGGGCCTTGGGGTCGAAAGCGTGTGGCAACAGCTGCTGGCCGGCAAATCCGGCGTCGGTGCAATCCAATCGTTTGACGTTTCCGATCTGCCCGCGCGCATCGCCGCCGAGGTCCCGCGCGGTGATCGCGAGTCGGGCTTGTTCAACGCGGACGATTGGGTCCCGCCGAAGGACCAGCGGCGCATGGACCAGTTCATCATCTTTGCGATGGCCGCTGCCGATATGGCGGTCGAGGATTCGGGCTGGAAGCCTGACGGCGAGGAAGAGCTGGAGCGCACCGGCTGCATGATCGGTTCCGGCATCGGCGGTCTCCCCGGCATCACCGAGGGAGCCTTGACGCTGCAGGACAAGGGGCCGCGGCGCATCAGCCCGTTCTTCATCCCGTCGAACCTGATCAACCTTGCCTCCGGCAACGTCTCGATTCGCTACGGCTTCAAAGGACCGAATCATGCGGTGGTGACGGCGTGTTCGACCGGGGCTCACGCGATCGGCGATGCGGCACGGATCATCATGCTCGACGACGCCGACGTCATGGTCTGCGGCGGGGCGGAAGCGGCGGTCTGCCGGCTCGGCATTGCCGGTTTTGCCGCGGCGCGGGCCTTGTCGACATCGTTCAACGACGATCCGCCGCGCGCTTCGCGGCCGTGGGATCAGGCGCGGGACGGGTTTGTGATGGGCGAAGGCGCCGGGATCATGGTGCTCGAGGAGTATGAGCACGCGAAAAAGCGCGGCGCTACGGTCTACGCCGAGGTCATCGGCTACGGGATGTCCGGGGATGCCTATCACCTGACCGCACCGTCCGAGGACGGAAACGGCGCCTATCGCTCGATGCGCAACGCGTTGCGCCGCGCGCAGCTTTCTCCCGACAAGATCGATTACATCAACGCGCACGGCACCTCGACGCCGCTCGGCGACGAGATCGAGCTCGGAGCGGTCAAGCGGCTGTTCGGCGATCACGCTTACAAGCTGTCGATGTCGTCGACCAAGTCGGCGATCGGCCACCTGCTGGGGGCCGCGGGAACGGTCGAGGCCATTTTCTCGATCCTGGCAATGCGCGACGGCGTCGTGCCGCCGACGCTCAACCTCGACAATCCGTCGCCCTCCTGCGACATCGATCTGGTGCCGAACGCCGCCAAAGAGCGCAAGGTCGATTACGTGCTGTCGAATTCGTTCGGTTTCGGCGGCACCAATGCCTCGCTGATCTTCAGCCGCCCCGACATCGCCGGGTAAGCAGCGGCAGGACGCCGAGACATGCTGGCGTTTCTCCGCATGCTAGCCGGCTGTTTTTTGACCGCGCTGGCGATCGTCGGCGGGTTGGCCGGGGCCGGCTATTGGATTTACCGGGACGTCAACGACGCCGGGCCGCTGCGCGAGGCGCATGTCATTGTCATTCCCCCGCACACCGGGATCTCAACCATCGCCGATCTGCTCGCCGAGGAAGGCGTGATCCGGCACCCGCTGAGCTTCGAGATTGCCGCCAAGTTGACCGGCCGCGGCGGCGCTCTGAAGGCGGGCGAATACGAGTTTCCGGCCGGCGCGAGCGCCGGCGACGTCATGGCCATCGTTGCCGCCGGCAAGACGGTGAAACACCGGCTCACCGTACGCGAAGGGCTTACCAGCGCCGAGGTGGTCGCTCTGGTCAACGATGCGCCGCTGCTGACCGGAGCCGTCGACGCGGTTCCGGCCGATGGCGAGCTGTTGCCGGAAACCTATATCTACAGCCGCGGCGACACCCGGGAGAGCCTGATGGATCGCATGCGGCAGGCGATGCAGGAGGCGCTTGCCGCCGCCTGGGCGGAGCGGCGCAGCGACCTGGCGATGACCTCGCCGCAAGAAGCGCTGATCCTCGCGTCGATCGTCGAGAAGGAAGCCAGCCGCGACGACGAGCGTGCGCACATGGCTGCCGTCTTCCTCAACCGGCTGCGACTCGGCATGCGCCTGCAGTCAGACCCGACAGTCATCTATGCTCTCAACGAAAGGGCGGCGGCAAAGCTGGACCGCCCGCTGGCGCATGCCGATCTGGCGGTCGATTCCCCGTACAACACGTATCTCGCCAAGGGCCTGCCGCCGGGTCCGATCTGCAATCCCGGCAAGGCGGCGCTGCACGATGCGGTGCGGCCCGAGCGCAGCGACGATCTTTATTTCGTCGCCGACGGCTCGGGTGGGCATATCTTCGCCCGCACGCTTCCGGAGCAAAACCGCAATGTGGCGTCCTATCTGCATGGCGCCGCGGCGGCCGAGGCGGAGCCGCCGCCGCTCAATCCGGCGCGCCCGCCGATGGCACCGGCCACGCATGCCGTGACCAATACGCAACACTGCCGGGCAAATTCCGGCCGTTCCTGCGTGTTGCACTGACCCGGGAGGCGGCGGAATGACGCTCTCCAGCATGACCGGGTTCGCCAGGTTCGAGGGGGAGGCGGCCGGCGTCGCCTGGGTCTGGGAGCTGAAAAGCGTCAACGGCAAGTCGCTCGATCTTCGCCTGCGGCTGCCCCCGGGGTACGACTTGCTTGAAACCTCGTTGCGCTCTGCCATGGCGAGCCGGTTGCGCCGCGGCAATGTTACGGCCAATCTGACAATAAGCCGTACCGCACCGCCGGCGATCCAGATCAACCGCGAGATGCTGGCGCGGGTATTGGGGCTGATCGGCGAATTGTCGGCGGAGATCGAAGCCGCGCCGCCGCGCCTCGACGGGCTGATCGCGCTGCGGGGTGTGATCGAAACGGTCGACGACGAGCCTGACGACGTGGTGGAGGCGCGCCGAACCGCGCTGAGCGAGGGGTGGCGCGAGGCGGTCGAGCGGCTGGCGGCCGCGCGCGCGGAGGAGGGAGCTCGGCTCGCGACAATGCTGTCGCAGCAGGTGGAAGAACTTGCGGCGCTTACGGCGTCGGCCGCGGCCTCGGCCGCGGCGCAGCCCGAGGCGCTGCGGAGCCGGCTGGAACAATCGCTAAAGGTGCTGGGGGAGGTTGCGGCGACGATGCCGCAGGAGCGGGTGGCGCAGGAATTGGCCTTGCTGGTGTCGCGCGGCGACGTCCGCGAAGAGCTTGACCGATTGCGGGCGCATATCGCGCAGGCCGGCGAGCTGTTGCGAAAGGGCGGAGCGGTTGGCCGTCAGCTCGATTTTCTGTGTCAGGAGCTGAACCGCGAGGCCAACACGCTGTGCTCGAAGTCGGCGGACATCGAGCTGACGCGGATCGGACTGGCGCTGAAGGTCGCTGTCGAACAGTTCCGCGAACAGGTGCAAAACCTCGAATGAGCACGGCGGCCCGCATGGCGATGCCGATCCGCCGGCGGGGGTTTCTGCTGGTGCTGTCGTCGCCGTCGGGAGCCGGCAAAACCACGATCACCCGACGCCTGCTCGCGCGCGACGCCTCATTGTCGCTTTCGGTCTCGGTTACCACCCGGCCGCGGCGGCCGAGCGAAGTCGACGGTAAGGACTACCGCTTTATCGATCAGCGCGAATTCGACCGCATGGTTGCGGCTGGTGAACTGCTCGAACATGCGACCGTGTTCGGCCATTGCTACGGGACGCCGCGCCAGCCGATCGACGCGGCGATCGCGGCCGGACGCGACATCGTCACCGACATCGATTGGCAAGGCACACAGCAGGTCAAGGCGAGCCTGCGCGACGATCTCGTCACCATCTTCGTGCTGCCGCCGAGCACGGCCGCGCTCGAAGCGCGTTTGCGCACCAGGGCGCAGGACAGCGATGCGGTCGTCGCGCAACGGATGGCGAAATCGGCGGAAGAAATGAGCCATTGGCCCGAGTACGGCTATGTAATCGTCAACGACGATCTCGAAGGCAGCATCGATCGGGCACACGCCATCGTGGTGGCCGAGAGGCTGAGCCGCGACCGCCAAGTGGGGCTGGCGGAGTTTGTCGCGCACTTGCGCGGCGGCTGAACGAGGTCGGGGAAGGGAGCTGTCCGGTGGCGGTGCCGAGCGACGCCAATGTGGAGCTGCTGCTGTGCGATGCGGTGCGTCAGCACTCGAACGGCAAGCTCGATCTGGCCGGCTATTTCCCGGTGCTCGAGGTGCGGGTCGATTCGAGCGCGCCGCTGCCGGCTGCCATCGACCTCACCTTTGTCTTTGTCCTCAAAGACGGCGAAGGAACGTTTCCGGCGATCTTCCGGATTGTCGATCCGCTCGGCGAGGAGTTGCACCACCACAACATCGCCAAGGTCGACAAAACGGCTGGCGCGCCTCACGTCATGATGCTGCCGGTAACCCGCATCCCGATCACGCGCGCCGGGAATTTCGAGATTTCGCTGGAAATCGCCGGCGAGCGGTACCGCCGCCAGGTGCGGATTTTTCAATAGCCCGCGCCAACGCACAGAACTCGGCGATCGACAACTCCTCCGCCCGCGCCGTGTCCGATACCGCCGCCGCCGCAAGCAGAGGGCCGACCGGCAGTCCGAGCGATTTGAGGCTCGACCGCAGCATCTTGCGGCGCTGACCGAACGCCGCCGAGGTGACGCATTCAAGGAAGGTTTTGCCGGCCGGCTCCAGAGGGGCCGCCCGTGGCGCCAGCCGTACCACACTCGATGTTACGCGGGGTGGCGGCGTGAAGGCGCGCGGCGGAATGTCGAACAAGACGCGGGCATCGCACAACCACTGCACCAACACCGAAAGCCGCCCGTAAGCCGCGCTGCGCGGCGCGGCAACGATGCGCTCGGCGACCTCGCGCTGAAACATCAATGTCAGGCTTTCGTACGCCGAGATGCGCTCGAGCCACCGCAGCAACAGCGCAGTGGCAATGTTATAGGGCAAATTGGCGACGATGCGGCGCGGCGGCGCGCCGAGGGCCGAGGGGTCAAGCGCCAGCGCGTCGCCGGCGATCACCGCCATGCGTCCCGGATACGCGGCGGCCAGTTCCTCAATCGCGGCGAGGCAGCGCGGGTCCCGCTCGACGGCAACGATATGAGCAGCCCCTTCCTCCAGCAAGGCGCGGGTCAGCCCGCCGGGCCCGGGCCCAATCTCGACCGTCGTGCCGGTGGCCAACGGGCCTGCGGCGCGCGCAATGCGCCGCGTCAGGTTGAGGTCGAACAGGAAATTCTGTCCAAGGCTTTTGCGCGCGGCGATGCCGTAGCGCGCCACAACATCGCGCAGCGGCGGCAACGGCCTCGGCGGCGGCGCGGTCAGCCTGGGTGCCGCCGTGCCGCCATGTCGGCGGCCAGCCGAAGCGCCGCCATCAGGCTGTCGGGTCGGGCGATGCCCTTGCCGGCGATGTCAAAGGCGGTGCCGTGATCGGGCGAGGTGCGGATAAATGGCAGGCCCAATGTGACATTGACCGCGCCGTCAAAATCGAGCGTCTTGATCGGGATCAGCGCCTGGTCGTGGTACATGCACAGCGCAGCGTCATAGCCGCGCCGCGCCGCCGCGTGAAACATCGTGTCGGCCGCCAGCGGGCCGCGCGCGTCAACGCCCTCGCCGCGCAATTCGGCGATCGCCGGGGCTACGATATCGATATCTTCGCGGCCAAGTCCCGCATTCTCGCCGGCATGCGGGTTAAGACCCGCAACGGCAAGAACCGGCGCCTTGATGCCGAAATAGCGGCCGAGCGCCTTCGCGGTCACCGCCCCCGCGTGCACGATCATCCTGGTCGACAGCGCGGCGACGGCGTCGCGGAGCGCAAGGTGGACCGTCACGGGCACGACGCGCAGGTCGCGGCCGGCCAGCATCATGATCGGCGGTTCCTGCAGGCCCGCCAGCTCGCCGAGGAACTCGGTGTGGCCCGGATGGCGGAAGCCGGCGCGGTAAAGCACGTCTTTGTTGATCGGATTTGTCACTACCGCTGCCGCGTTGCCGGCAAGGACATTCTCGACCGCGCGTTCGATCGAGCGCAGCACCAGCGCGCCATCGGCCAATACCGGCCGTGCCGGCGCCGCCGTCGTCCTGCCGATCGGCATTACCGGCAGCGCGGCGTCGAAAGTCTCGACCGCCTGCTGCGGCCTGGCGATCGTCCGCACCGGCACCGCCCAGCCGAGCGCGTCAGCGAGCCGAATGAGGCGGTCGGGATCGTCGAGCAAATAAAACCGCGGCAAACCGTCACCGCGGCGCAGCCATGCCATAAGGGCGGTTTCGCCGCCGATGCCGGCAGGCTCGCCCATGGTCAAGGCGAGCGGGAGCGTCATCGGCCTAGATCCTCACATCGACATAGGCAGCGCGGCGCAAATCGCGCAGATAGCGGCGCGATACGGTGTCGAGCTTCTGCCGCAACAGCGACTCGAACACTTCGTCGCGGTTCGGTTGCGCGGTCTTGTCCCCCCCGCCGGCCTGTTTGCTGCACAGCATGATGATGCCGACGCCGTTGCGCTGCAGGATCGGCTGCGTCACTTCGCCAACCGACATTTTGTCGAGCAGGCCGCGCATCTGCGGCGTCACTTCCGCCGCGGTCACCTTCCCCTCGCTGGACAGCTGCGGCGCCTTCTCCTTGCCGAGGCGCAGCATCTCGGGGCAACTCTTGGCGGCGCCGCGAACGGTCATCGCCTCGGCGGCTGCGGCGCGTTTCATGGCCTCGCTGGCCGACGGCGGCAGCGGAAAGACGACCTGAACGACGTCGTACGTCGGGCCACGGTCGCCGCCGCCGGTTTCGCCTGTGCGGCGGTCGAGCACGAGCAGCAGGTAATAGCCGTTGTTGGTGCGGATGGGCGGCGACAGCTCGCCGGGCCGCAGCGGCCCGACTGCCTTGGCCAATTCAGCAGGAAGCTGGTCCGGCCGCAGCCAGCCCATGTCGCCTCCGACAGCCGCCGTTGCCGACTGCGAGAACTGCTGCGCCACCGCCGAAAAGCGCGCGCCCTGACGCATCTGCTGCGCAAGCTTTTCGGCAAGCGCGCGCATTTCCCCATCCTGCGAGGGGTTGTCAACGGCCAGGAAAATCTCCGCGACGTGGCTCTGCGGTTCGCTCGCGTGCTCCTTGAGATGCTTGAGCGTGTCGTCCACATCGTCATCCGAGATCTCGACACTCTGCGATGCCTGGCGACGGACCAGCTTGGCCCAGACGATCGACGCGGTGACCTGGTTGACCAGCGAACTGCGGTCAATGCCGCGCGCCTTGAGAAACTGATTGAGCTGGCCGGGCTGCATGTTGTTCTGCTTTTCGATCTGGCCGAGCGCGGTATTGACCTCGTCGTCGCTGGCGACGACGTTCTGTTTTTTTGCCTCCTGGAGCTGCAACCGCTCGTCGACGAGGGCCCGCAGAACCTGCGCCTCGACTTTCTGCCGCGCCTCGGAGTTGTCGGGGATGTTCGACGACAGCAACACCATGCGCAGCCGGGAAATGACGTCGAAGACCGAGATGACCTCGTCGTTGACGACGGCGGCGATCCGCATCTGCGCCGGGTCGCCCGGCCCGGCTTGAGAGGGCGCCGGGCGGAGCGGCGCCTGATGTGCGGCGACGGCAGGCAGGGTCGCGAAGCACGCCACCAATGGGACCGCCAGCAACGACGCGACCCGACGCAACGTCACCATCTGCAACGTGCCTTGGCTGCCAACAACGCGGCTCAGTTTACACGCGCCGGCAGGCGCTGTCGCCGCGACCTTTCGGCGGCAGGCGGAGATGTCGAGCGGGATTACCCGCCCGGAGCTACGGACAGTACGCTTCCGCCAATTTCGCCGATATTGCGGAAGACGACGCTCAGCAGCACCGAGTACCCGGGTGTCACATCGCCGTTGCGAATCCCCGACTGCGTCAGGCTGGCGATAAAGGCCATGCATTCGTCCTGATAGGTGGCGGCGATCGTGGAGTTGAGGCTCGTGCTGTTCGATTGCGGCGTGACGATCCCGTTCACGATATTGGCGGCGTTGGTCAGGTTTAGCGTCTCCGATCCGCTGACCGTCCAGTAGCGCGTCAGCTTTATGGCGGTGTTGAACGTGATCTGCTCGCGCTTGCCGAACAGGATCGTCTGTCCGCTGCCGGGGACGGTGATGACATCGCTCGGCTGCTCGGCGGGGATCAGCAGGAACGTGGTGCCGACACGGAAATTGGTCGGGCCGGCCGAAAGAGAGAGCTCCTGCAGCCGGTTGTTCAGCGTGTCCTTGGCGAGGCGGAAGCGGTAGATGAGGTCGAGATAAGAAGTGGGCGACAGCGTCACGCGGCCGACCACGTCCGACAGGCGCTGTTCGGCGCCGCTGCCCGGCGGCATGAACGGGTTGGGCTCCGCGCGATAGCTCTGTCCGATCAACAGACGGTAGCTGCCGCCGTTGCTGGCGAATGCGCCCAGCTTCAGACCGTAATCGACCCGCTGCCCGGTATCGAGAAGATCGTACCCTTGCAACCGGTCGGCACGGAAAAGGTCGGTATCGCGGAACTCGTAACCAAGGCTGTCCTCATTCGGGATGATGCGACGGTTGCCGGTGCTCGGGCCGACAAAGGCCGCTGCCGTGGGCTGTATGACGAAGCTCATGTCTTCGCCGCGGTGGGCGATCGGATAGGTCCATGTCGCCCCGACTTGCGGAAAGCCGCGCGCCGCAAAGAAGTCGTAGGGGACGCGTTCGATCGGGGGCTGTCCGTTCTGCGAGAAGTAGCGGCTCGGAAGGTCCGGGTTCGAATTGAGGTTCAGGTGGTCGACGGAATAGGCATCGCCGCGGACGCTGGCCTGGAGCTTGTATTCGCTGCCCAGCCCGTCGCGAAAGGTGCGAGCCCACTCGGTTCCCAGCGACAGCCGGCGGCTCTCAGTCCCGGCAAGGCGCACGATGTCGAGCAGGTTTGCATTGACGCGCAAGCTGCCGCCGACGAGGTCGGGATGGAACTCCCAATTCCGGTTGATCACCGGCAGCACGATCGGCTGCGACGCATCGCCGAGCCCTGGGGTCAGCGGCTGGAACAGATACGCATCGACATCCAGCGAGCCGTTGTCCGGGAAACCCTCGAAGTACCCGCGTGTGACCAATGTCCCCAGAACGGGTGCGGTGAAGCCAAAGCGCTGCAGGTATGTCTGGTCCGAGACCCGCTGCAGCGAAAAGCCAGTGCGGTAAACGTCGGTCAGATCGAACTCTGCATTGGCGTTGATGTGGCCGCGCCACTTTTCGACCGAATTCGGATCGGCGACCGAGATCGCGTTGCTGCGGTTGATGCTGACCAGGTCTTCGGTCGCGCCGTTGGAAAACTGCTGGCGATAGTCGGCTGCCACCACGGTGCCGGCTTGCGTCGTGAACCGCGGGGTGACCGTTACGTCGGCCTCGGGGCCGAGCACGAAATAGTAGGGGGTAGAAAGGTGGAGGCCGATCGACGTCGAGCTGCCGAACGACGGCATCAGAAAGCCGCTCGACCGGTGCACCGACGGGTCGGGCGTCGAGAGGTAAGGCGTATAGAAGATCGGCCAGCCGTCGATCTCCATCGTGGCATCGCGGAACTCGATACGCTTGAGGTCTTTGTCGTCGGTCATCTGGCGCGCTTTGAACTGCCAAGCCGGCGGCGCAGAAGGGTCGTCCTTGCACAGGTCGCAGGGCGAATAAGCGACCCGCCGCAGATCGAGATGATTCCCGTTCGTCCGGCGCGCTGCGTTGGCGACGAGCCGCGAGCGGTCTGTCATCAGCATGCGCACATTGTCGGCGAACACGTCGTTCATGGAGTTGCGCAGCTCCATGAAATCCGAGAAGACAACCGAGCCGTCTTGCAGCATCAGGCTGACATGGCCCGAGGCCGTGGCGGTATCGGTCCGCTGATTGTAGGTCACCGTGTCGGCGAGCAGGATCTGGGTGCCTTGCGCGATCTCCACATGACCCTTGGCGACTGTCAGGCCCAGCTGCTCGTCGAACGAGACTTCGTCCGCCTGGAATGTCATCGGTTGGTTGTTCGCGGCCGTGCCTGAGGGACCGGCGGAGTCCGCAGCGGCAGGGCTGCCGCCCGCAAGGCCCAGCCACAGCACTGCGAGCGACAACGCCGCCGCGATGCGCACCGCACGTCCGCGCCACCGCTCGCCTATGGTTTGGGGGCAACCATGCATCGGGGGTTATCGCGCGAGGGGGCTTCCGTTGTCGGCGGTCGGCGGCGTGGACCCTACCTCAGCAATAGCCTCTCGGTCGAACGCCGTCACCCGTCTTCGAGGTGGAGGAGCATCGAAATCCCGAAAATCAGGCTGATTCCGGTCGGCGTCCACGCCGCCATCAGCACCGGCAGCTTGGCCGAAAGGCCAAGCGCGAACACGATGTTGGAAATGAAATAGAGCAAAAAACCGGCACCGACCCCGCCGACCACCATCAGGGTCGCGCCGCCGCGTCGCTGCATTCGCAGGCTGAACGTCGCCGCAACCAGCACCATCGCCGAAAACAGAAACGGCCGCGCCAGCAGGATGTTGAACTGGAGGCGGTGACGCTGCGCCGTAAAGCCCGATTGCTCCAGCAGCGAAATGAAGCCCGGCAGCGTCCAGAACGACATCGTGTCGGGGGAGGCAAGGCTCTCTTCGATGCGGCGGCTCGTAAACTTGGTCGGCAGGCGCAGCTCCGGCATCGGCTCCGACTGGTCGCTGGTTTGCCAGCGGTTGCCGTCGCTGATCAACCAATAACCGTCATCGAGACGCGCCGATCGAGCCTCGACCCGGGAGACGAACCCGTGCGCGCTGTTGAAGAAGAACAGGCTGACGTGTCCAAGCAGCAGCTGCGGCGCGACCAGCTTGTCGCCGTGAATCACCACCTGTCCGCCGCCGGGTTCGCTTTGCCGCAGCCACAGCCCCGCGTTGGACAGGCTGAGCTGATCGGCGCTCTGCTTGAGGTAGCGCGCTTCGAGCTGCTCGTAGGTGGCCTGCATTTGTGAGGCCGCGGGGTTAAACCCCGTCACCGCGACAATGCCGACAAGAAGCGCCACGAGCATCGCCGGCGTCAGGAATTGCCACACCGAGACCCCGGCCGCGCGCGCGACGATCAGTTCGTTGCTGCGGGTCAGTCGCCAGAACGCGAGCATCGTGCCGAACAGCACGGCAAACGGCATGACTTCCTGCGCGGTGTGCGGCAGCTTCAGCGCCGCCATCTCCAGCAGAACGCCCAGCGTCACCTCGGCCCTGGTGGCGCCGCGCCGCAGCAGCTCCAGATACTCAATCAGAAAACTGATGCTGAGCATCGCGCCATAGACGCCGCAGAACCAGGCGAAAAACTGGCGCGCGATATAGGCGGAGAGGGTCTTTGCCAGCAGCACCCGGGCTGTCTCCCCGCCGCGATCGATGCCTTAGCGCACCGCGACAGCCAGCGCCGGCCGCCGCAAGCTGAAGCCAATGCCCCGATGCGCCAGCACCCCCAGCGCGAGTGCGAAGGGCAGCAAGGCCACCAGATAGCTCAAGGGCACCGCGGCCGGATAACGGCCTTCCAGATTCTTTACCGCAAGGTCCGCCGTTTCGAACACCAGCGCGGCGCCGACCGCCAACAACACCCGCTTCAACTGGCCGCGCCGATTGAATTCGCCGGGCAGCAGGCAAGCGAGCGGCAGAATGGCAAAGCTGAAGGCGCACAACGGCACGGTAAACCTCTCATTGGCCTCGACCAGGAAGGCTTCCCGCGTACCCTCGTCGATGCCCTCCGAAGGGAACAGCAGCTCGCCCAGGAAGCGCTCCTGCGCTTCCGGCACGCGCCCCTCCGGCGGGTCGCGCAGCATGCCGAGATCCAGCACGTAGCGGTCGAACGTCAGAACCGAGAGTTTGCCGGTCTCCCGGTCGTATTGCTGGCGATTGCCGTTGACCATGATGATGCGCGTCGCGCCGCCGGTGTCGGCGAAGGCGCCGCGCTGCGCCAGGATCGTCACCGGTCTGCGCCGGTCGCGCTCGTCATCGATCAGCAAGCCGATGACCTCACCGCGGTCGTTGCGGTTGCCGATATAGATCGTCAGCTTTTCCGAGATCGTCGTAAAGGAGCCCTCCTGCAGCAGGCTCGAGACAAATCGGTTGCGGATTTCGAACAGCAGATCCTTGAATTCGCGGTTGGCCGCGGGCAGCAGGTAGAGCGACAGCACCATCAGCATCGCAAAGGCGATTGCGGCCAGCTCCAGCACCGGCTTGGCCAAGCTGAGCGGGCTGACGCCGGCTGCCCGCATCACCACCAGCTCGCTCTCGGTGGTCAGCCGATTGAACACGAACAGCACCGCGATGAAGGCGCCGATCGGCAGCACGATTTCGAGAAACCGCGGCATGATCAGCAGCGCCAGGTAGAGGAACATCTCTGCCGAAAGACCGCGGTTGACGATCAGATCGACCAGCCGCAGCGACTGCGCCAGCCAAACCGCGGCGGTCAGCGCGCCGGTTACAAAAAGCATGACGCTGAGGCATTGGCGCAAAATGTACCGGTTCAGCCCGGTCAGGTACTGGCTCAGCCCGCCCATTGGCGCGATCATAGGCACCGGGCTTTGCCGGTGCCATGGGTTTTGCATTCGCGGGTCTGCGTAAAAGTCGCCGGCGCCGCGCTTGTCGTGCTCGCCAGCTCATCAGCGGGATGTCCGATGAAGATAGATTTTGGCGAATTTGCCGTACCGGCAGCGGGCGCAATCATCGTCGGCGTCTGGGAGGGCGGCGAGATGACCGATCCGGCGCGCCGGATCGACGAGGCGAGCGGCGGCGCGGTCGGCCGAGCCATCGCCGCGTCGCCACGTTTCGGCGGCAAGCGCAATGAACTGCTGCCGATCGTCGCGCCGGCGAACCTGTCGGTGACGCGCATCGTCGTGGCGGGCTTCGGTAAGCCGGCGGAGGCCGATACCCGGCGGTTCGAGGAGCTCGGCGGCACGCTCGTCGCCCATCTCAACAGCGTCGGCGAGACGGCCGCGGCCGCGGCAATCGATCCGGGTCCGTCGGCAGGGCTGGCGCCCGGCTTGGCGGCGGCTCATTTTGCGCTGGGCGCTGCGCTCCGCGGCTACCGCTTCGACAAGTACCGCACCACGGAAAAGCCCGAGCGCAAGCCGAGCCTTGCTCGGCTTGCGCTCGCCGGACCGGACCCCGGTGACGCGCGGCGTGCATATGCCGATCTTGCCGCGACGGCAGAGGCAATCGCCTTTACCCGCGACCTCGTGTCCGAACCGGCTAATGTCATCTATCCCGAAACCTTGGCCGAGCAAGCAGCGGGGTTGACCTCGCTCGGCCTCGAGGTCGAGACGCTCGATGCGGAGCGGATGGCGGCGCTGGGCATGAACGCCCTTCTCGGCGTTGCCCAGGGCAGCGCGCGTCCGCCGCGGCTGGTCGTGATGCGGTGGAACGGAGGCGACAGCCGGGCCGCGCCATTGGCGTTTGTCGGCAAGGGCGTCACCTTCGACACCGGCGGCATCTCGATCAAGCCGGCTGCCGGCATGGGCGAGATGAAATGGGATATGGCCGGGGCCGGGGTCGTCATCGGGCTGATGCGGCTGCTCGCGGCGCGCTCGGCAAAGGTGAACGCGGTCGGGGTGGTCGGGCTGGTCGAAAACATGCCGTCCGGGTCGGCGATGCGGCCCGGCGACATCGTGACCTCGATGTCGGGGCAGACGATCGAGGTGCTCAACACCGACGCCGAGGGACGGCTCGTGCTCGCCGACGCGCTGTGGTATTGCCAGGACCGCTTCAAACCGAAGCTCATGATCGACCTGGCGACTCTGACGGGTGCGATCGTCGTCGCGTTGGGGCACGACCATGCCGGGCTCTTCGCCAATGATGACGCGGTTGCCGATCGGCTGGTCGCGGCCGGGAAGGCGGTCGGGGAGAAGCTGTGGCGCCTGCCGCTCGACGCCGCCTACAACCGCGCGATCGACAGCGATGCCGCCGATGTCAAGAACATCGCCGGCGACCGCGCCGCCGGCAGCATCATCGGCGCGCAGTTCATCGAGCGCTTTGTCAACAAGGTGCCGTGGGCGCATCTCGACATTGCCGGCGTCGCCTGGTCGAAAAAGGATGCCCCCACCGTGCCCAAAGGCGCGACCGCATTTGGTGTCCGGCTGCTCGACCGCTTTATCCGCGACAATTACGAGGCCGGCTGAGCCTGATGGCCGAAATCGGCTTCTACCACCTGTTGACGACGCCGCTGGAGCGAGCGTTGCCGCGGCTGTTGGAGCGCGCGCTGGCACAGGGGCATCGGGTCGTGGTCCAGGCGGCCTCGCCGGAGCGGGTCGAGCACCTCAACGCGCTGCTGTGGACGTACGACGAGGCGAGCTTCCTGCCGCACGGCACGCCGCGCGACGGCAACGCCGCCATGCAGCCGGTGTGGCTGACCGACCGGTGCGAAAACCCGAACGGTGCCTCGATCCTATTTCTGGTGGATGGGGTCGCGGCCGAAGGCCTCGCCGACTATGCCCGCTGCGTCGACCTGTTCGACGGCAACAATGAAGAGGCGGTCGCCGCCGCGCGCGTTCGCTGGCGTGCGGCCAGCGCCGCCGGTTATACGCTCACCTACTGGCAGCAAACCGAAAAGGGGTGGGAGAAGAAGGCCTAGCGCTGCCGACAGGTTTGTCCTTTGTCCTCAACCCCGCGGCGGAGGCGGGACCGGAGGAGGCGCAACCGGGACCGGCTGGGCGCTCGGGACAATGCACCGGCCGGCGTAGAGAATGTCGCCGCCATTGCTGAACTGCGGACCAGCCTCGGTCGGTGGCCCGGGCACAAAGCGCCGGGTATCCATCACGTAGCCGCTCGGGCACATCGCATGTGCCTTTAGCGCATCGACCAGCCAGGCGTGACGGATGTCCTCGGCCTCGCCGTCATCGTTTTCGGTCATGACGGTGCTGGTGCGCGCGCTGTACTGGAAAGCGTTAGGCCCGATTGCGGTAAAGCCCTCTTGGCGGTCGCTGCCGACGCAGCCGGCCAGCGGGATCAGCCAAAGAACGACGAAGACGCGCATGGCGATCTCCAGGAGAATGCGATCTACCTGTAATCTCCGATTGCGCGCGCC
>JAFAWI010000563.1 GCA_019241915.1 Alphaproteobacteria bacterium | reverse complement strand
TCCTCCTCGAACACCTCGTTGAGTCGCCGGCGCAGCGCGTCGCCATAGGCGTTGGCCTTGGCGCACGCGTCGGTCTCGGCGACCTGCTTCAAGGTCGCGATGCCGGCCGCGGCCGATAGCGGGTTGGCGTTGAACGTGCCGGGATGGTTGATCTTCTCCTTGCCGGTCTCCTGCGTCGCCTTGAAATCGAGCAGGTCGAGGATGTCCTTGCGGCCGGCCACAGCGCCGCCCGGCAACCCCCCGGCGAGGATTTTTGCCAATGTCGTCAAATCGGGTTTGATGCCGTAGGCCTGCTGCGCGCCGCCCGGGGACACACGGAAGCCGTTGACCACTTCGTCAAAAATCAGCAGGACGCCGTGCTCGGCCGTCAGCCGGCGCAGCGCGTGCAGAAACTCGGGGTCGATCGGCAGCCGCCCGCCATTGGCGCCGGTCGGCTCGATGATCGCCGCCGCGACCTCGCCCTCATGCTGCTCCAGCATGCGGGCGAGACCGGTCTCGTCGTTCTGGTCGCACAGCAGGACGTTGCCGGCGACCGCGTCGAGCACGCCGGTCGTCGGGGTGCCGTCGAAGTGCGAGGCGTGACCGGTCGTCATGTGGTCATGCCAGCCGTGGAAGTGGTAGTTGAAGCGAACGATCTTGGCCTTGCCGCTGAAGGCGCGGGCAAGCCGAACCGCCATCATGGTCGCCTCGGTTCCCGAGCTGGTAAAGCGCACCCGTTCGGCCGACGGGATCAGCCGCTTGACCCAATCTGCCCACTCGATCTCCAGCTCGTGGCAGGCGCCGTAATGCGTGCCGCGATCGAGCTGGGCGTGCACCGCTGCCATCACTTGTGGGTTGCAGTGGCCGAGCAGCATCGCGCCGTGGCCGCCGAAATAATCGACATAGCAGCGGCCGTCGACATCCCATTTGCGCGGCCCCTGGGCGCGCGTGATGTAGAGTCCGTACGGTTCGATGTAGCGCGAATCGTGGGTAATGCCCGAGGGAAACATATGCTGCGCCTGCGCCGCGCGCGCCGCCGAACTCGGGGTTGCGGCACGGTACGCGGCGATGATCGGCGAGTTGGTGGTGAGCGTGTCGGGCATCGCGCAGCTTCCCTTCGGCGGGTGAATGCCTTGTTGTAGTCGATGTTCTCAGGCCTGTCCCCGGCGAAGGCCGGGGAACTACTGTTCAGCGGCCCGGCAAGCGGATAAGCGGGATGGGCCTTCCCCAGATGACAGGCGCAATGGAGCGGCAATGACGCAACCCTACAGCGACGAGCTGACCGCGCGTTTCGGCTTTGATGTCGACCTCGGCGGCACGGCCGAGGAGAACCCATGGATCAGGCAGGTGCTGCTGCGCCGCACGCAGCGGCGCTACAGCGACCGGCCGGTGCCGGAGCCGGTGCTGCGCCTGGTGATCGCGGCGGCGCTGTCGGCATCATCCAAATCCGATTATCAGCAGGCGAGCGTGATCCGGGTCGACGACCGCGGCCAGCGAGAGCGGCTGGCGGCGCTGGTCCCCGACATGCCGTGGACCGGCACCGCGCCGGCCTTCCTGGTCTTTCTCGGCGACGCGCGCCGGCTTGAGCGAATCACCTCGCATCCGGTCAAGAACGGCACACTCGAAGGCTTCTTCAACGCGACGGTCGATGCGGCACTCGCGCTGCAGACCGCGACGCTCGCTGCCGAAACGCTCGGTCTAGGCACTTGCCCGATCAGCGTCCTGCGCAACCATATCGAGAAGGTCGGCGACATCCTGGCGCTGCCCGACAAGGTGTTCCCGGTTGCCGGTCTGTGTCTCGGCTACCCCGCGCAGCAAGGTTTTATCTCGATGCGGCTGCCGCCGGAGGTGACGGTGCATCGCGACCGCTACGACGACGGCGCGACCGCCGTGGTGGCCCATTACGACAGGCGGCGCGACGCCCGCCATTCGCTCAAGGACCGGCAGAAATCGCCGGACATCTTCGGGACAGCCGAATTTTACGGCTGGTCGGAAGACAAGGCGCGGCAGGCGATGTCCGCCGAAGGCGCCGGCTTTGCCGCATGGCTCAAGGCGCGCGGCTTCGACTTGACCAAGTAATACAAAAGAAAAGGCCGTCTCCCGAAGGTGACGACCTTTTCCACCGAATAACCGGCGGCCGTTACGGCCGCGACATCGCCTTGTTCAGGCGCGGATCTCGGCTTTCGCAGGGATCCTGGTCACGGCAGCGGCGAACCGCGGTTGATGGTGAGACACAGGATCACCTCCTTTCTGTTGTGGCGACGACGCGGACATTCTACATCCTGTAGTGAGAACCACGCAAGCGCGCCCACCGCGCGACACGGCGCCGCACGACTCGGCAGCAGTACCAACGCCGCCGGAGCCGGAGCCGGATGGAAGCAGCGCTGAGGTTCGTGCCATAAAGGCGCCCCCAACCGAACGAGACGCAGGACATGCCGGGCCAAGCCGACCACGACAGCGAACGGATGACCGTCAATGGAACCGACCTCGAAGTGCGGCGGCGGGGCCAGGGCGCGCCGCTGGTGCTGCTGCACGGCATGGACACGGTAGGCTCGCAAGCAACCTATCTCGACCTGCTGGCGCGCCATGTCGAGGTCATCGCGCCGTCGAGCCCCGGCTTTGGCAATTCCGCGCGGCCGGGCGATTTCGACACGATCTACGACCTGACACACCTCTACCTCGCGCTGCTCGACCAGCTGCCCTATGAAAAGGTGACGCTGCTGGGGCTGTCGTTTGGCGGGTGGCTCGCGGCCGAGGTGGCGGCGGCATCGTGCCAGCGAATCGCCCACCTGATCCTCGCCGATCCCGTCGGCATCAAGCTTGGCGGCCCGCAAGAGCGCGATATTCTCGACATCTTCAACACTCATCCAGCCGAGGTGCGGCGCAAGAGCTGGGCCGACGAGGCAAAAGCGCCGAACTACGACGCGATGACCGACGACGAGCTGGTGATCCACGCCCGCAACTGGGAATCGCTCTGCCTCTATGGCTGGCATCCTTATATGCACAACCCGCAGCTCAAGCGTTGGCTTGGGCGTATTACTGCGCCGACGCTGGTGCTGTGGGGCGAATGCGACGGCGTCGTCACCCCCGACTACGGCCGCGCCTACGCTAGGCTCATTCCCGGCGCCGAATTTCGGCTGATTGAAGCCGCCGGCCACCATCCCGAACAGGAGCAGCCCGAGCGGTTCGTCGAGGCGGTGATCGGTTTTGTCGGCGACTGACGTGGACGACCTCGCCACCCTCGATGCCGCGGCCGCGCTGGTCCAGCAAGTGGTGCCGCCGACGCCGCAATATTGCTGGCCGCTGCTGTCGGCGCGCGTCGGCACTGAGCTTTGGGTCAAACACGAAAACCACACGCAGACGGGCGCCTTCAAGCTGCGCGGCGGGCTCGTCTACCTCGACGACCTGAAACGCGCGCAGCCCGGCATTGCCGGCGTCGTCAGCGCCACGACCGGCAATCACGGGCAAAGCATCGCCTATGCCGCGACCCGGCTCGGTCTCAACGCGACCATTGTCGTGCCGCACGGCAACAGCCCGGAAAAGAACCGGGCGATGCAGGGTTTTGGCGCCCGCCTCATCGAGCACGGCGACGATTTCCAGGCGGCGTACGAGCATGCCATGGTGCTCGCCGAACAGCAGAACCTGCATGCGGTGCGCTCGTACCATCCCCTGCTGGTGCGCGGGGTCGCGAGCTATGGGCTCGAGCTGTTCCGCGCCGTGCCCGATCTCGATGTGGTCTATGTGCCGGTCGGGCTCGGCAGCGGCATTTGCGGCGTCATCGCCGCGCGGGAGGCGCTCGGCTGCAAGGCCAATATCGTCGGCGTCGTCGCGGCGAACGCGCCGACCTACGCGCTGTCCGTTGCCGCCGGCAAACCGGTGCCGACCAACAGCGCCGACACCTTCGCCGGCGGCCTCGCGGTTCGGGTGCCCGACGCCGGTGCGCTCGACATCGTCCGCCGGCACGCCGCGCGCATCGTTACCGTCACAGAAGACGAGATGCGCGCCGCGATCCGCTTCCTGTTCAGCGACACGCACAACGTTGCCGAAGGTGCGGGCGCCGCGCCGCTCGCCGCCGCGCTGCAGGAGCGCGACCGCCTCCGCGGCCAGAAGGTCGCTGTGGTCCAGTCGGGCGGCAACATCGACCGCCCGCTCTTCGCCGAAATATTGGCGGAAGGCTGAGCCGGCGCGCGCGCTGTTTCAGCCGCTCAGGCCGTGCCTCACCGCGGCCTTGACCGTGTCGCGGGCCACCTTGCGGATCAGCGCGCGATCCGCGTCCGCAGACGCGGCCGGCGGGAAGCCAGCCACCATCTGGTCGTGGCTGTAGGTCGCGATCGCGGCGCCGTTATGCAGCGTCGGGTGGTCGAACCCGTCGCCCTTCTTCGCGGCGCGGATACCGGCGCGGATCATGTTGCGCATCATGATGATGCCCCGGTCCGTGGTGGTGAGATGCTCCAGCCCGTGCCGCGCCATCCCGCCATGGATGCTGACCTGCGCGTCGTAGTCGCCCGGGATGCGCTGCCGCTCGCCGTAAGAGCGGTTGCCGTCCTGGCCGAACCCCGTTCCGCGGCGCATGTCCTTGCCCTCTGGCGCGCGGTAATAGCCGATCTGCATCGTGTGCGCGTCGTCGAGCGGCACCGCCCAGGTTGTCGCCTGCGGCCGATTGATCGAGTTGCGCAGCGCCATCGGGTCGGCGTTGGGCGGGAACTGGTGGATGTTGGGTAGGATGAAGTCGGCGACGCGTACCCACACCTTGTCACCGTTGCGGCGCGTGTCGATGTAGACCATGCCGACCGGCGTCTCCAGCCAGTCCCACTCGGGATGCTCCTTGAAGTCGTCGGTAAACCCCTCGCTGCCCGGCAGCGTGTGCAGAAACTGCAGATGCGCCGGGTCCATGCTGTTTTCCTTGACCTGCAGCCAGTTGCACTCCCACAGCGTGGGAGCGCGCGCCGCCATCCGGTAGCCGGGCAGGTCGTAGGTGTCGAAGATCGGAAACGCGGGGCGCTTTTCCGGCGGGCCCATATAAGCGAACACCAGCCCATTATGCTCGTGCACCGGATAGGCGCCGTGGAACAGCCGGTCCTTCAGCGTGCTGTCCGCCGGTTCGCCGGGGGTCTCGAGGATCGCGCCGTTACAGCCGAACAGCCAGCCGTGGTAGCAGCACCGAATTCCGCTCTGCTCGATCAGAGCGAATTCGAGCGAAGTGCCGCGATGCGGGCAGTACAGCTCCAGGAGCCCAATGGCGCCGCTCTTGTCGCGATAGGCGACGAGGTCTTCGCCGAGGATGCGCAGGCGGCGCGGCACGTCGGTCAGTTCGCTGGCGAGGACGACAGGTTGCCAGAAGCGCCGCAGGTATTCGCCGCATGGGGTGCCCGGCCCGACCCGGGTCAGCTCCTCATCCTCGGGCGGCAGCCCGCGATGATGATAGGCATTGAAACCGCTGCGCAGGAACGGGGCCCGTTTCGCCATGGTCTGCCTCCACCGGTAGCGGCGTCTCCCCTGAAACACGACGGCTTGATTGCCGCGATAGTGGCGGCGGTGCGGCCGACGGGTCAAGATACCCCGCGCAGCGAGGTAGGCTGGATGCGATGCATGTGCTGATCTGCGGCGGCGGGGCGATCGGCATGTCGATCGCCTATTTCCTCAGCCGCCGCGGCGTTGCGGTCACCGTCATCGAGAGCACCGGGATTGCGTGCGCGGCGTCGGGCAAGTCGGGCGGCTTCCTCGCGCGGGACTGGTGCGACGGCCAGCCGGTGCAGGAGCTGGCGCGGCGCAGCTTCGACCTCCATGCCGAGCTGGCCGCGACGATCGACGACGATTGGGACTACCGGCGGCTCGACGCCTATGGCGGGTTCGCCGGGTTCGGCCGGCAGCGCGGCACCCACGAGCTGGACTGGATGGCCGCCGAGGTCGCGGTGACGCAGGCGCTCGGCTCGCCAAGCACCACCGCCCAGGTTCATCCGGGTGCATTTACCGCGGCGATGATGCGTGCTGCCGCGCGCCACGGCGCAACGCTGCGCCTGGGCCGCGTCACCGGCATCGCTGTCGAGAACGGCCGCGCGACCGCGATTGAGATCGACGGCGAGCGTCTCGCCGGGGACGCCGTGGTGGTCGCGATGGGTCCGTGGTCAATCCTTGCCTGCCGCTGGCTGCCGCTGCCGCCGGTGTTCGGTCTCAAGGGCCACAGCCTCGTGTTCGACACCGCGGCGGCGGTGCCGGCCGAGGCGGCGTTTCTCGAATACCGCGAACCCGGCAGCGGTGCTGTCTTGACGCCGGAACTGTTTCCGCGCCCCGACGGCACAATCTATGTCTGCGGCATTTCAGGCGAGGAAGCGCTGCCGCTCGACCCGGCGTGCGTCAAACCCGATAACGGCGCGCTCTATCGGCTGGAGGCGATGTGCCGGGCGATCTCGCCGGTGCTCGCCGCCGCCCCGATTATCGCGCGACAGGCGTGCTACCGCCCGATCGCGCGCGACGGGCTGCCGCTGATCGGACCGGCGCCCGGCGTCGCCGGCGCCTACATCGCGACCGGGCACAGCGTCTGGGGTATCCTCAATGCGCCCGCTACAGGCGAAGCGATGGCCGAATTGATCCTCGACGGCGCCGCGCGCACCGTCGACCTCGCCCCCTTCGATCCTGCGCGTCTGCCGGCCCTCGACGCGGCGCAACTGCGGGCGGGCTGACTATTCCGCCGCCTCGCGCGGCTGCACGGCGGTGGCACGCGCGCGGTGCACCAGCGGGATGGCCGCCTGCGGCGACAGCAGCCAGAACGTGAAGCTCTCCTCGATGTAGAGCCGCACCTTGTCGTTGTCGTGGCCGAGATAGCCGATCGAGAAATCCTGGCCGACGGTGAGCTGAAAATCGTCGCCGCGCATCGACAGCACCAGCGAGCCGTCGAGCCCCGGCGCCCAGACCAGCGGCCCGTCCACCAGATGGCGGATGTGGTCGAGCACCGGATAGCCGCCATGCGTCGTCTCGGTGAGGCCCTTGTAGCACTCCTCGCCGAGAGCGATCGCATAGGGGCCGTCGACCCCTTCGTCGCGCAGCCGGTTGAGCGCGGTGGTCACGACCTCGGGAAAGAGTTCGTAATCGTCGCCGATCGGCAGCCCCTCCTTGGCCTGCGCCTCGCAGATGCCGCGGATGCCGGCTGCCGGGAAGCCGTGAAAAACCGCGCGATCCTCGGCAATGGCGATAGCCCGCGCCGCGGCGATCACCGCGTCGGTGTCGGGGTCTTTGGCGCCGCGCTCGACATCGTCGAGGTCGCCGATACTCATCTCGAACGGGATGCGCAGTTCGACCAGCGGCAGAACCTTGCGCAGCCGTGCCCGCACATGCCCCTCGCCCGGCGCCGCGATCGCCTCGCTGCGGCCGGTGCCGACAGCCGACGAGCTCCAACCCTGCGGCCCGACAAAATCAACCAGCCGGCGCGCCGCCAGCGTCGTCTTCAATGTTCGGGTCGCTTCCTTTTCGATCTCCTGCCAGCCGGCGGTGGAGATCGGCGCCAATTCGCGCAGCAGATGGTTCATCGCGATTACCTCTCGTTCGCCGCGCGCAGGCGCAGATCGCCGATCCCGAGATGGCCCTCGGGCGCCACCGGCGCCGGCGGCTCGGCCCTCTCGCCCGCGATCAGCGCCGACAGCGGCTCTTCGGTGAACAGGTATTTGCGCAGGTTCGCGTCAAGCACGGGGTCCTGACGCCGCAGCCATTCGAGCACCATCGCGGCGTGCTCTTTCTCCTCGTCGCGGTTGTGCGCCAGGACCGCCTTCAGCTCGTCGTCGGCGGTCGCCGCGACGCGCTGGTCGTACCAGTCGACCGCCTCCAGCTCTTCCATGAGAGACGTGATGGCGCGGTGCTTGTCGACGATCGCTGGCCCGATCGCCTTCGGGTCTTCGTGCAGCGTTTCGCTGGACATTCCCGGTCCTTTCGTGGGGTAAGGCGCGAGATACCGAACGCAGGCACACGGCGCCGCCGAATGCGCATCTCTAGGTAGATTTACAAATCCGCGAGGCGCGAGTTCCGCGGCGCCTCAGCCTTTCGCACTCAGGCTTTCGTCAGCTCGCGCGCAATCACCAGCCGCTGGATGTCGCTGGTGCCCTCATAGATTTGGCAGACGCGCACATCGCGCCAGATGCGCTCGACCGGGAAGTCGGCGAGATAGCCGTAGCCGCCGTGGATCTGAATCGCATCCGAGCAGACGCGCTCGGCCATTTCGGACGCATATAGCTTCGCCATCGCCGCCTGCTGCAGGCACGGCTCGCCGTCGTCGCGGCGCTGCGCAGCGTCGAGGATCAGGCCGCGCGCCGCGGCGAGCTGCGTCGCCATGTCGGCGAGACGAAACGCCACCGCCTGATGCGCGACGATCTTCTGCCCGAACGCTTCGCGTTCCTGCGCGTAGCCGAGCGCCGCCTCGTAGGCGCCGCTCGCCATGCCCAGCGCCTGCGCCGCGATGCCAATGCGGCCGCCTTCGAGGTTCGAGAGCGCGATGCGATAGCCCTGGCCCTCCTGCCCCAGCATCAGATCGGGGGTCAGCTCCATGTCCTCGAAGACGATCTGCGCGGTGTCAGAGGCGCGCTGGCCGAGCTTGTGTTCGAGCCGGGCGACGCGGTAGCCGGCGGTTTCGGTCGGAACGATAAACGCGCTGATCCCCTTGCGCCCGGCCGCCGGGTCGGTGACCGCGAAGACGATCGCCACCTGAGCGGTCGAACCTGAGGTGACGAACTGCTTGGTGCCGTTGAGCACCCATTTATTGCCGTGGCGCACCGCGCGCGTCTTGATCGCCGCCGCGTCGGAGCCGGCGCCAGGCTCGGTCAGACAAAAGCAGGCGAGCATCTCGCCCGCGGCCATCGGCCGCAGGAAACGCTGCTTCTGCTCCTCGGAGCCGAACCTGAGCACCGGCACGCAGCCGACCGAATTGTGCACCGACAGGATCGTCGACACCGCGCCGTCGCCGGCGGCGATCTCCTCGAGCGCGAGCGCATAGCCGACGTGGTCGGCCTCCGCCCCACCCCATTCCGGCGGTACCAGTGCGCCCAGGAAACCGAGCCGGCCCAGCTCTACCAGCTCCTCTCTCGGGAAGCGTGCCGCGCCGTCGCGCTCGGCCGCGCCCGGCGCGAGCAGGTTCTGCGCGACGTCGCGCGCGGTGTCGCGGAGGAGGGTTTGTTCATCGGTCAGTCGCATTCGCCAGCCTTGGCGACGCAGGTCCGGACATTGGAAAATCGCGTCAAAAAAAGAACAGGATCAACCCTCTGATATTTCACGATTCTTATCCGATAACAGGGGGCAATAACCGGCCGCGGTCGATGCGGCCGCATGGACAATAACAGGTGGCGATCAACGGGGTAACCGGCAGTAGCGAATGAATTTTTATGGCTAGCGCTCAAGGCCAAACTGGACATAGTATTCTTATTTTGTTCTCTCAAGATCGGACGCCGAAAAGCCTCTCGCCTGCGTCAAACGC
>JAFAWI010000353.1 GCA_019241915.1 Alphaproteobacteria bacterium | reverse complement strand
TGGCGGTCGAGAACAGGCGGAACGCCTTGTGCGGCCGGATCACCCGGTTCTGGTCCAATAGGGTGAGCTTGCCTTCGACCTCCAGCACGCGCTGGATCACGAACATCACGTCGGGCCGGCCGGCATCGTATTCGTCAAAGCACAGCGCGACCGGGTGCTGCAGCGCCCAGGGCAGCAGCCCCTCGCGGAACTCCGTCACCTGCTTGTTGTCGCGCAACACGATCGCGTCCTTGCCGATCAGGTCGATGCGGCTGATATGGCTGTCGAGATTGACCCGGATGCACGGCCAGTTGAGGCGGGAGGCGACCTGCTCGACATGCGTCGATTTGCCGGTGCCGTGATAACCGCAGATCATGACGCGCCGGTTGAACGCGAAACCGGCGAGGATCGCGAGCGTCGTGTCGTGGTCGAAGCGATAGGCGTCGTCCTGGTCAGGCACGTGCTCGCTCGGCTGGCTGAATGCCGGGACTTCGAGGTCGCTGTCGATGCCAAAGGTCTGCCGCACCGAGACCTTGATGTCGGGCATCCCGGTAGGCGTGACGGGGAGTTCCGCTGTTTGAACGGTAGCAGCCATTAGCTCGGACTTTCTGGGGTTGTTTTGTGGATCGTGTGGCGGTTCCGCGGGATCAAGCGAAGTAGCTGGCTTTCAACGTCGTATAGGCTTGGTTGATGATCTTCAGCTTTTCCTCCGCGTCCTTGTCCCCGCCATGTGCGTCGGGGTGGTGCAGTTTGACCAGCACCTTATATCGCGCCTTGAGCGCGGTTTGCGTGAATGGCGGGTCGATGTCGAACACCGCGAGCGCCTGCTCGCAGGCCGACGCGGCGCGCGTCGAGGCATCGTTGCCGAAGGCGTGGCCCCGGCTGCCGCCGTTCCGGTAAGGCTTGCCGTTATAGACATTGAACGGATCGCGCATGCGCGCTTCATAAGCCGGACCGTGGCGCTGACCGAGCTTCCAGGTCGGCCGCTGCCAGGTCGTGTCGTAACGGATTTCCGCCTCGATCTCTGCTTCGCTCATGCCCGCGTAGTAATTCCATGCCGCGTTGTACGACCGCACGTGATCGAGGCAGAACCAGTAGTAGTGGTTCAATTCGAGCCGCGAGCGCGGTGCGCGGAATTCGCCGCCAGCCTCGCAGCCCGGATGGTCGCACAGCCGCGCGGGCGGCGCCGGCTCGGCGGTTAGGATAGGGTCGATTGCGACGCGCCGCATAGCTTCAGTATGGGTGCCGCATGGCTGCGTGACAAGGATTCGCGGCGGGTCGCTGAGTTGCATCCAAGGACATCGACGAACCGTCGGTCAGCCGAGTTCCAGCTTCAGTCCGACATGGCTGGCGACAAACCCAAGCCGCTCGTAAAACCGGTGCGCATCGCGGCGCGACTTGTCGCTGGTCAACTGCACCAGGCCGCAGCCCTCGGCGCGCGCCAAGCCGATCGCATGGCGCAGCAGCCGTTCACCGAGACCGCGCCCGCGTTCGCCGGCACCGACGCGCACCCCCTCGATCAGCGCGCGTTTGACGCCGCAGCGCGACAGACCGGGGATGATCGTGAGCTGCAGGCAGCCGACGACAGCACCGGCCCGCTCGGCCACCGCCAGGAGATTGCCCGGCTGTGCCCTAACGTCGTCGAAGGCGCGAAGGTAGACCGCGAGATCGCCGGGATCCTCGCGGGCGCGGCCAAGCGGATCCTCGGCCAACAGCGCCGCGATCGCCGGCACGTCATCGCGGGCCGCGGGGCGGATGGTAATGTCGTCGGCAGGTTGCATCGGAGGCGTGTCGTTCGAAACGAGTCGCTCAGGCACAAAAAACTGCCGGCCCGTCGCGGGCCGGCAGCTCTTTGCTTGAACCAGGGCGGGAGGAGTTAGAAGTCCATGCCGCCCATGCCGCCGCCCGGCGGCATCGCCGGCATCGCCGACTTCGGCTCCGGCTTCTCGGCGACCATCGCCTCGGTGGTAATCAGGAGGCCGGCCACCGACGCGGCATCCTGCAGGGCGTGGCGCACCACCTTGGTCGGGTCGATGATGCCGGCCTGGACCATGTTGGTGAACTCGCCCTTCTGGGCGTCGTAGCCGTAGGCGGTGTCCTTGCTCTCCAGCAGCTTGCCGACGACGATCGAGCCGTCGGTGCCCGAGTTCTCGGCGATCTGCCGCAGCGGCGCCTGCAGCGCCTTGCGGACGATGTCGATGCCGACCTTCTGGTCGTTGTTGCTCGGGGTCAGGCCGTCGAGCGCCTTCGACGCATAGAGCAGCGCCGCGCCGCCGCCGGCGACGACACCCTCCTCGACCGCAGCGCGGGTTGCGTGCATCGCGTCGTCGACGCGATCCTTGCGCTCCTTCACCTCGACCTCGGTCGAGCCGCCGACGCGGATTACCGCGACGCCGCCCGCGAGCTTGGCCAGCCGCTCCTGCAGCTTCTCGCGGTCGTAGTCGGAGGTGGTCTCCTCGATCTGCTGACGGATCTGGGTGCAGCGGCCTTCGATGTCGGCCTTCTGGCCGGCGCCGTCGATGATCGTGGTGTTCTCCTTCTCGATGCGCAGGCGTTTGCACTGGCCGAGCATGTCGAGCGTCACGTTTTCGAGCTTGATGCCGAGGTCTTCGCTGATCACCTGGCCGCCGGTCAGGATCGCGATGTCCTCGAGCATCGCCTTGCGGCGATCGCCGAAGCCGGGCGCCTTGACCGCCGCGACTTTGAGGCCGCCGCGCAGCTTGTTGACGACGAGCGTCGCCAGCGCCTCACCCTCGACGTCTTCGGCGATGATCAGCAGCGGCCGGCTCGACTGCACGACCGACTCGAGCACCGGCAGCATCGCCTGCAGACCCGACAGCTTCTTCTCGTGGATCAGGATGTAGACGTTTTCAAGCTCGGCCAGCATCTTCTCGGCGTTGGTGACAAAATACGGCGAGAGGTAGCCCCGGTCGAACTGCATGCCCTCGACGACGTCGAGTTCCGTCTCCAGGCTCTTCGCCTCTTCGACGGTGATGACGCCCTCGTTGCCGACCTTCTGCATCGCCTCGGCGATCTTGTCGCCGATCTCGCGCTCGCCGTTCGCAGCGATGGTGCCGACCTGGGCGATCTCTTCATTGGTCGAGATCTTCTTCGACTGGCTCTTCAGATTGCCCACGACGGCTTCCACAGCGATGTCGACGCCGCGCTTCAGATCCATCGGGTTCATCCCGGCGGCGACGGCCTTGGCGCCTTCGCGCACGATGGCCTGCGCCAGCACGGTGGCGGTGGTGGTGCCGTCGCCCGCCTGGTCGTTGGTCTTCGAGGCAACCTCGCGGACCATCTGCGCACCCATGTTCTCGAACTTGTCGGCGAGCTCGATCTCCTTGGCGACGGTGACGCCGTCCTTGGTGATGCGCGGCGCGCCAAACGATTTGTCGAGCACGACGTTGCGGCCTTTTGGACCGAGCGTCACTCTGACCGCGTCGGCAAGAACGTTGACGCCGCGCAGCATCCGCTCGCGCGCGTCGGAATGAAACTTGACTTCCTTGGCTGCCATTTTCCGATTCCTCCTAACTGCGTCAGGCGATCACGCCCATAATGTCCGACTCTTTCATGATGATGAGTTCCTGACCGTCGAGCTTGACCTCGGTGCCCGACCATTTGCCGAACAGCACGCGGTCGCCGGCCTTGACGTCGAGCGGCTGGATTTTGCCGTCTTCGCCGCGGGCTCCCGGTCCGCAGGACACCACTTCGCCTTCCATCGGCTTTTCCTGAGCCGTGTCGGGAATGATGATGCCGCCGGAGGTCTTCGCTTCGGAATCCACGCGCTTCACCAGGACGCGGTCATGCAATGGCCGAAATCCCATAAAACCCTCCTCGCTATGTCGCCGTGAGTCGTCTCGATCCCCTGGGGGGCAAATTAGCACTCTCTAGGCGAGAGTGCTGCTTAGATATAAGGGCGCTTTCAGCTTGTCAAGCTGAGGCTCGACCCGCGCTGCCGGCGGATTTTTGACAACCGCGAAACCGCGGCGCACTCTGCGCGCGTTTATAGCGTGAAGCCACCGACGAGCCGCGACCATGCCGCGTAACATCGATTGGGAAATCCCCAAAGAGCTTCAGCCGAAGGCCGAGGATTTCGCGTTCGATCTCGATAACAAGCTGAACGGCGTCCTCGGACTGCAGGCCATCGTACCGGAGGACGCCTTTACGGCGTCGACGCTCGGCACCGAGCGCGCCGGCAGCGGTGTGCTGATCCGCCAGGAAGGGCTGGTGCTGACCATCGGCTATCTGATTACCGAGGCCGAGTCGATTTGGCTGACTTCCGGTGTCGGCGGCGCGGTGCCGGCGACCGTCGTCGGGTACGACCAAGAGACCGGCTTCGGCCTGGTGCAGGCGCTCGGGCGGCTCAACGTGCCGCCTATCGAGCTGGGCGCCGGGTTGCGGGTCGGCGCCGGCGACAAGGTGGTGATCGCCGCCGAGGGCGGCCGCCGTCACGCGATTGCGGCGCAGGTCGTGGCCCGCCAGGAATTCGCCGGTCATTGGGAGTACCTGCTCGACCGCGCGATCTTCACCGCCCCGGCGCACCCGTTCTGGGGCGGTGCTGGCCTG
>JAFAWI010000294.1 GCA_019241915.1 Alphaproteobacteria bacterium | reverse complement strand
GGTCGAGCGCCTTGGCTTCCAGCCCTCGTTCCGGCGTCTGTGGGAATATTACCTCGCCTATTGCGAGGCCGGGTTTAGGACCGGCTCGATCGCCGTCAACCTCTATTTGCTGCACCGCTGAGCGGCGGCACGACGCCATCGACCGGCCTCCCTTCGCCTCCGGAAGCGGTGTCGCGATTTCGCGCCGCCAGCCGGCCGAGCCGCCGCTGGATGAGCCTGATCAATGCGAAGCCGGCCTGCAGTGGGATGCCGAAACAAGCGATGCCGATCGCGAACAAAACCAACTTGCCGCCGAGCGTCGGCAGCTTCTCGGCCTGCCGCAGGATGACCGCGATACCCTCGGCCACGCCGACCGCGGCGCCCGCGCTCGACGACATCACGAGGACAAAAAACGCGCGCGCGATGTTGGGCAGGATCAGGAAACAGGCGAGCGTCGACCCGGCGCGGTATTGGCGGATGGCGTCAACGGCGCTGTCGGCAACATAAGCGGCCGCGTACGGCACCAGCGAGATCGCCACCACCATGACACCCGACAGCGTGCCGCGCGGCAGTGCGTTCAGCAGGAAGAACATGACGACGAATGTCGGCGCGGCCCGCATCAGCCCGATCAGCATAGCAGCGGCGCCGCGGCCCAACGGGCCCTGCACCCGCGCCAGCGCCAGCAGCGAACCCAGTCCGAGCCCGAGGGTCAGCGCCATCCCGGCAATCGCGAAATTCACCGAGATGCCGGCAAGCAGCGTTGCCATAAAGTGCGGGGGCAGAGGGTCGATGACGAGGTTCATGCGGCGACGCTGCTTCGCGCGAAGAGGACCTGGAACCTGCGGCACAGCCACACCACGATGGCGACCACGGCGGTGTAGAAGACCAGCAGCAGCGTGTATGTCGTCGCGCGCCCGCTGGAGAACGAAGTGATGTCGGTAAGCGCGCTCAACAGCTCGGGCGCGCCGATAAAGCTGGCGATGGGCGTGCCCTTGGCCGCGTTGATCAGAAACGCGACGATCTGCGTCGACGAGCGGTGCAGGGCGCGCGCGAAGAGTCCCTTCGGATCGCCCGCCGCCCTGCCTTGCTCGGCGCGCAGCGTAACGTAGGCCTCGGCGATCGCCTGTCCGGCGTTGCTGCCGTTGGCGAGACCGAGCGCGACAATCGCCGCGCCGAGCGCCATTGCCGGCGACGAGGGGACCAGCGCATGCATAAGCGCCGCGGTGATGACCAAAGTCAGCAGGATCGGCGACGATTGCAGCGCCACGGTGACCCCGCGCGCCGGCCAGCGCAGCAGCGGTGAGCGCGCGCCGGTGGCGAAACCGAAGCCAAGCGCAAAGACCAGCGTCGACATCAGCGCGCCGGCGATCAGGATCAGCGAGTTGGCCGCTCCGTTCAAAAACAGCGACCAGGCGGCAGCCGTCTTCAGCATCGGCAGGCTGAGCTCGAAACCGCTCCACCCGTCGAACCAATGCTCGAACGCCGCCACCTGTCCGGCGAACGGGGTGGCCTGCAGTTCCGCATTGGCGCCGGGCAGCACGCAGGCCGGATCGCTCGCACCGCCGTCACGGTCGCAACCGGGCCGGGACCAGACTGCCTGTTGCCGCTCGAGAAACGCCGTGTGGATGCGGTTGGCGCGCGCCGCGGCTAGAAAGACGCCGTCGCGGTGGAAGAGCTGGCTCGTCAGATCGAGTGCCCGGGCGAGCTTGTCGCTGCCTTCCCGGGCCACGCCCATACCCCAAGGAAGTTCCGAAAAGCCGAACTTCTCGGAAAAGCTGGCCGCGAAATCCGGCAATGTGAACGAATAGGCGAAAAAGCTGTCGTCCTGCGCGGCAAAGGCGCAGGTCTGGTCGGCAAGCCGCTCCGGCAGCAGGCTGGCGTCGTCGAACAGCATCAGCCGCACGCCGTTCGTCACCAGTTCGGCATTGGAGGCGTTGCCGACCGTCGCACAAACGGTACGGTCGCGGACATCGGGCCAGCCGGTGACGACGGCCTCGGGCGGACCGACCAGCACCGTCTGCGACTGGTAATAATGCGGCCGGACGAACCGCACCTGCGTTTCGCGCTGCGTGTTGTCGCCCATTGTCGCGATGACGAGGTCGACGCTGTCGTCGCCAAGCATCGCGATGCGGTTTGCCGCCTTAACGTTGACGAAATCGGCTTCGACGCCGAGTTTCTGCGCGAGCGCGTTGGCGACGTCGATCTCGTAGCCCTCGCGCCGGGCGCCGGCGCGGCTCGCAAACAGTGGGTATTCGACCCGCACGCCGATCCGCAGATGCCCCGCGCAAAAGGCGAGGACCAGGCGGTCCTCGGCGGCGCCGTGCGCGCAAGCGTCGGGAGTGGCGGCCGCGCGAGCTTCATTGAGCAGCGCGGCCAAGGCAGCATCCGGCGACTCGGCAGCATGCGCAGCTGCGGCGAGCGTCACGACGCACGCCGCCGCCAGCGGCAGACGCCAGAGAAGGCGCGGGTGCGACGTCTCAGCCAAGATCGGCGCCGATTTCGACGACATGCATTTCAGCGAGCGCATAGGGACCGTAGCGCTGGATCGAGCGGCCTTCTTCGGCGATCAGGATCTGGCGCGACATCAGGTCGAGCTTTTCGTCGCCCAGGTTGACGAGCACGCTCATCGCGATCCGCAGCGACAACCCATCACGGGCAACGATCTCGCGCGTCAATTCGAGGTCGATAAACGCGTTGTGCGTAAGGACCGCGCGCCCTCCCGGAGCGAGGTGCGCCGCGAGGCCGTTGAGGAGGCGGTCGAGCAGGCGCCGGCCGTCGGCGCCGCCCGAGCTCCAGCTCGGCAGCCGCCCGCCGTAAGGCAAGGCATCCATCGGAAATTGCGGAAGATTGGCGGCGACGAGATCGAAGCGGCGTCCGGCGAGCGGCTGCCACATGTCGCCGCGGTGCATTTCCAAGCGGTCGCCGTAGCCGAGACGATGCAGCAGCAGCGCCCCCGCGGCGACCGCGGTGCCTTCGATATCGACACCGCAGAGGCCGGCAGCGCCGAGCCCGCCGAGCGCCGCGAGCACCACTCCGCTGCCGGAGCCGATCTCCAGCGCCCGCCGGCCGCGGACCGCTGCGGCCCGCGCGCGCAACACCTGGATAAGCGCGGCGGTGTATTCGCTCGGGCGGAGCGCGGCGAGTTGCGAAGCCGCGCCGGCTGCCGCATCGGCCGATAGCGTCGCGAGTGCAGACATCTTTAATCGGCCGCCTGCGCGACAACCGGTTGGGCGGCGGCCATGGCGGCAACGCGCTTCGCCATGGTGCGAGCCACCGGATCGTCAGGAAATTCGGCCAGGATCGCCTCGTACCGCTCGAGGGCGAGAGCGTACTCCTCCTGCACCAGCCCCTCGTAGGCAAGGCGGGTGAGGCGGCTAAGGCGCAGCATCGCCGCGTCCGGTTCGAGTTCGGGCTCGGCCCCAAACGCGCCCATCAGCTCGTAGATCTGCACCTTGCTGCGGCGTCCCTTGACCGTGGTGTCGTCGATCGGCCGCACGCAGAGCCGCTCGCCGGCTTCCTTGAACACCGCGTGGCTGATGCACAGCAGCGTTCCGTATTCCTTGTTGACCCCTTCCAGCCGCGCCGCGACGTTGACCCCATCGCCGAGCAGCGTGTAGCCCATGCGCTCGGGCGAGCCGATATTGCCGACCAGCACCGCGTCGCAATGGATGCCGATGCGGACGCGCAGCGGCTGGCGCTCTTCGCTCCGCCACCGCTCGTTCAGCACATCCATGCCACGCTGGATGCGCAGCGCCGCGACGCAGGCGTGCCACGCATGGTCCTCGAGCAGCGCCGGCGCGCCCCAGAACGCCATCACGCCATCGCCGATGAATTTGTCGATCGTGCCCGCCTCGGCCGCGATTGCCTTGGTGACGACCTCCAGATAGGCGGTCACCTGCAGCATCAATTCCTGTGTCGGCACCCGCTCCGACAGGGTCGAGAATGCTTCGAGGTCGGAAAAGAAGATAGTCAGAAAACGGCTGCTGGCGCCCAGTTCGGGCCGCCGCTCGGCGTTGACCAGTTGGCGGACCAGCCCGACGGGCACGAACGCGGCGAACGATTGAACCGTCGTCCCCAGCGTGTCGATTGCCTTGGACAGCACCGAGATCTCAGCGAGCCGCGAATGCAGCGGCGACACGACCTCGCCGTCGAAGTGCTCGATCACGGCAACGCTGCCGGCGAGGCGTTCGAGCGGCGACGACACCATCGCCGACAGGAAATAGATAATCAGTACCTCGACGCCGATCGCGATCAGGCCCCACAGGAACAGCAGCTTGTTGTTGCGCTCGAACCCGCTGGTAAAGTCGGACATCGGCGTCACGGTAAAGAGCTGCCAGCTTTTGCCCAGGCGCACCGGCAGCATCGTGCAGCTGACCACATAGTCTTGGCCGCCGGACGAAATGACGTAGGGCTTGTCGCTGTCGCGCGGCCGAGCGCTGTAGGCGATTGCCGGCAATTGATTGCCGAGCGAGGTGATGTGCTGCAGCGTGACCTCGCCGTCCTGATTGGCATAGGTCTTCGTCAGCTCGGAATTGGCGAGGACGCCGCCCTCGGTGTCGAGGATGTAGCTCAGCGTCCCGGAGCTGATCTTGCGCTCGGACAGGAAATGCGAGAGGCCGTCGAGCGTGATGTCGGCGGCAGCGACGCCGGTAATCGTGCCGTCGGTGTAGATCGGCGCCGAGATGGTAAAACCGATGAGGCCCAGCGCGGCGAAGACCTCGGGGTCGGTGATGATGAGCTTGTGCTCGTCGACCGTCTGCCGGTACCACATCCGCGCCCGGGGATCGTACGTTGTCGGCTGTTCCGATTTGCCGATCGGGCTGTGCTCCTCGTCGAGGAAGATGTAATGGTCGAGCGGCTGGGAGCGCCCGGCGGGTTCGATCCAGCGGTAGGCGTACTTGACGCCGGCCGGGGGCAGCTGGTTCTGCACCTTGGTGTCGGGGCTGATTTGCCGCGCCTGCAGGAACGAGCCGTCCTCCAAGCCGACATAGATGCTGACGAGCTTGTCGCTGTGCTGCAGCACGCTGAGCAGGTATTTGAGCGCGCGGCTGTCGGCGAAGAAGCCTGGCTGCTGCGTCCCGGCCATTGCCGCGCTGCGGATCAGCGATTTGATCGGGTTGAACATGGCCTGGATGTTGTCGACCGCCTCGTTGCGGAAGCGCTCGATCAGCACGTCGGCGTTGGCGCGCGCGATCTTGTCGTTCGAGACATAGGTCAGCGCGACGATCGTGAAAAACACGGGCATCGTCATCAGCGCAAACAGGACGACGATGGTCGGCCGCAGCCGCAGCTTGCCGACAGCCGGCCGCGAAGAACGCTGTCCGCCGGGATCGCCTGCGGGGCGGGCGGCACGCTCGGGCAGCGCGGGGAGCTGCGCCATCTCAGCGGTCCCGCGGCCCGCCATGCAGCGCCGCTCGCGCGCGCTGCCTTCGAGCGAATTCTTCCATTGGCGGAGCGGCTCTGCGTTGAATGTAACCGAGGGTTACAATTTGCCGGCACGCTGGATAACAAACGCTTAAAAGCCACGGCCGACCGGGTTCAGCGCGGCGACTGCTCCGATGCCGAAGCGCTGACGGCGGCGATCCTGGGCCCGGAACGCGTGCCGTGCTGCCGGCCGCACGGCGACCGCAAACCATGAAGGGTAACAACATGGCAGACGATGACTGCTCCACACCGGCGGCCGGGCTGCATCCGGCGCCGGCCGGTCGACCGCATCGAAACCCCGCGGCAAAATCGCAAATGCTCGCGTTGAAGCGGCGCCCGGCTCGGTGAGCCGCAGGGTCGCCGGGTGGCTGGCTGGGCTCGTCGTCGGCGCCACCGCCGCGGCGCCGCCGTGGCGGCGCGCCAATTTGCGGCTCATGGTGGCGGAGCGGCTGCATCAGCGGCACCGTCTCGAGACCCGGCATGGACCGCTGGTGTTCGTCTCGACGCATTTGCGGGCGCTTGAGAGCCCGCGCGAGTTTTTTGCCCGCGAGCCGGAGACACTGGCCTGGATCGATGGATTTGCGAGCGGCGCCGTGTTCTGGGACATCGGCGCCAATCTCGGCATCTACAGCCTCTATGGCGCAAGGCGTGGCGACCTCGAGGTCATCGCCTTTGAGCCGGCGGCGGCGAGCTATGCCGGTCTCTGCGCCAATCTTGCCGCCAACCGGCTCGACCGGGTGCGCGCCTATTGCCTCGCACTCGACGAGACAACCCGGCTCGGGACGCTGAACGTCTCGGCGACCTATCCCGGCAGCGTCTACAACGCCTTCGAGCAGCAGGCGGAGCTTGACGGCGCGCCGGTGCCGGTCGGCTTTCGCCAGGCGGTGCTCGGGGTTTCCGCCGACGACATGGTGGACAGGTTCGGCGCACCGCCCCCGCACCACATCAAGCTCGACGTCGACAGCACCGAAGCCGCCATCCTGCGCGGTGCGGCGCGTGTGCTGCGCGCGCCGGCGCTGCGCTCGGTGCTGGTCGAAACGACGCAGCAGGACAGCCCGCAGAACGGCGAGACCGACGCGTTGATGAGCGCGGCCGGTTTTCGCGCCGAGAGCCGCGGCCGCGGCGGGCCGCTGACGGTCAACGTGATCTACCGACGCTCCGATGCGTAATCGTTCAACCCGCCTCCTGTCGGGGCGGCAAGGCCAGCAGGTTGCGCGCTTCAGTGCCGGCGCAGGGGCCGGCGGCGGCACGATACTCGGCGGCGCCGCAGTCCAGGGCGCCGTAATGGTGCAGCACCGCGGCGATCTCATAGCCGGAATCATCGAGCCGGTCGGCAATCGAATGCCGTTCCGCGGCGCTCTCGTGCCCCGATTCGAAGATCACCGCAGGCCTCAGTTCGCGCAACGTCCGCGTGGCGCCATCAAGCACCGCCGCCTCGTGTCCTTCGACATCGATCTTGAGCAGATCGACCCGCTTCAACGCGCTCTCGGCGACCACGGCGTCGAGCGTGCGCAGCGCAACGGAAATCCCGCTGTCGGCAAGGCGCGACTGGCCGCTGTCGTGCGCATCAATCCGAAGATGTCCGGCGCCATCTGACCGCGAGACAGCCACCGGCAGGACGCGCGCCTGGGCCAGGTTGTTGATGGCGAGGGTTTTGCGCAATGCAGCCGCGACCTCGGGGTTGGGTTCGCAGCACAACACGTGCCCGGCACGTCCAACCGCGCGCGCAAGCGGCACGGCCCATTCGCCGAGATTGGCCCCGATATCGATTGCGACACCACCCGCCGGCGCAAATTGCAACGCTGCGGCGGGCGCGTCGAAACCGTGGAATAGCAGGTGTTCACCGCGCGCGTCGAGCGGCGCCGGGACAAAGACCAGCTGCCCGCCATCGGTCAACGCATAGGCGCCCGGCCAGCGGCGCCGCAACTCGTCGAGCAACATGCGCTTGCGCCGACGGCGCCGGATTCGGCCGAGGCCACCGCCGGCGTCGCTGCGAAACCGGTACAACCGCTTTAGCAGCCGCGGCAAATCGGGGTGGCGAAGGCCCTGGGTGGTGTCGGGTCGCGCGCCGGTTACTGCTGCGTCCACACCGCCTCGGGGGTGACGACGAAATCGACGCGGTTGTCGTGCAATGCCCTGAGACATTCCTCGGGCCGGTTGACGATCGGCTCTTCGTGCACATTGAAGCTGGTGTTGACCAGCGCCGGCAGTCCGGTCTGCGCCTTGAATGCGGCGACGATGTCGAAATAGAGCGGGTTGGTCTCGCGCGCGACGATTTGCGGACGGGCGCTGCCGTCGACATGGACAACCGCCGGCACCCGCTCGCGCCAGGCCGGCCGAACATCGCAGGCGATCGTCATAAAGTGCGCGGCGTAGCGGTTGATTCCGCCGATATCGAACAATTCGGCCGCGTCGGCCTCGCCCACCACCGGCGCGAACGGCATGAATTCGGTGCGCTGCAGCCGCTGGTTCAGCTGCTTGTTGACATCGGCATCGGCGGGGCTCGCGAGGATCGAGCGAGCGCCGAGGGCGCGCGGCCCGAACTCCATGCGGCCGCAATAGATCGCGCCGATGCGCCCGGCGGCCAGCCGGTCGGCGGTCAGCGCCACCGGATCCCCCGGCACCCGCACGATGCCGGCCGCACCGTCGAGCACGCGGCCGATCGCATGGTCATACGCCGCGCCCCAATACACTTCGTCGAGCCGGCGGCGCCGGGTCAGCCAGTGCGCCATCCCGTCCCGCTCCAGCAGGAATTGCAGCGCTCCGCCGACCACAAGCCCGTCGTCTCCCATCGGCGGCACGATGAACACCTCGTCGAGCGGCAGGTTTTCCGTCAGCACCCGGTTGAGCCTGACGTTGCCGAACAGCCCGCCTGCCAGCCCCAGCCGGCGCGTCCTGTGCCGTTCCGTCAAGATGCGAACCGAGCGGCCGATGCAGTCTTCGACCAGCGCCTGCACCGACGCCGCCGCGTTCTCACGCGTGTCGGTCTGCGCCAACGCCATGAAACGTTCGCGCAACGCCTCCCAATGCGGCAGCCCGACCAACTCGATGCGGCCGTCGTCCTCGACCCGGAAATGGCGCTGCATCTGGGGCAGCAGCGTCGGCTCGCCAAACGCGGCAAGGCCCGTCAGCTTGCCTTCGTGCCTGGCGAATTTCCAGCCGAGGCCTTCGGTGACAAAACCGTAGGCGAGGCCGAGGCTGCCGTCGGCGCGGCGCCCGAGCCACCGGTCGTCGCCGTAGAGGTTGGTCAATTGACCGTCGCGGAACAGGCTGTGGCTGTAGGAAACCTGATCGCCGGCGCCGTCGGCGGTGTAGATTAGGGCATCGTCCCAATCCGTGAAGAAGAGCGCCGGCAGCGCATGGCTCAGATGATGGTTCGAGAAGAACAGCCGCGCATTGGAGCGCAGACCCAAATCGTCGATAAAGGCCTGCGCGTCGAAGATGTCGTAGGCGCTGCGGGTCGGGTCCTTGCCGAGCACGGTGCTCATGCAGCGGATCTTCTCGCGCCCCAGCCAGCGCCGGACATTTTCGCGCAATTTCTCGCGTGGTTTCCAATGGGTGAGATACCGCCGCAGAAAGAAGTTGCGGGTGATCACCAGCACGTCGACGTCGCCGGCCTCGACCCCGCCCAGCCGCAGCACTTCGGCGACGGCTTGCTCGGGAAAACCGCCGGAACATTTGACGCGGTTCAGC
>JAFAWI010000129.1 GCA_019241915.1 Alphaproteobacteria bacterium | reverse complement strand
CTTGTTCTCTGTAGTATCCCGCATCCATCATCGCGATGGAAAACTCATCCGGGGCGAATTTGTTCCTATGATCTCCCCTGCTCTAGCTGTGCGGACTGCATACTGGCGCATTAGCTTTTCCCCGTCCAACGGACGATGCGGCTTTTTTACATTACCCGTTGCGCCACCTGCCGGCCACTGTCAACGCTGCGGCGCCCCGAATTGTGGGCCCGACGGGCTGTTCCACGGGCTACGCCATGGCCAGCTGGAACTACGTCATGGACAACTTCTTTCTGAACAGCGGCGACAGCCACGGTTAGTCCAGCGGCGCCCGCCGAGCTCGCTTCTCATCGCGGCGCTCCACGACGTGATCGCGCCACGCAAGCCCCGGGTTAATCGATCTTCACCGGGTACCTCTGGCAGCGGCGAATAGGATATCTCAAGATCGCCGCGCTATTAACCGGCAGCGGCGATCCGACGGTCTGTCCGATCAACGCAACGCGGGTCTCGCTGCCAGGGTATAGATTGGACGAAGCAGTCATCGCGGGTAGCGGCGCCGTTATTGCTGCCCGCGAGAGGCCGATGCCTAAATCGACAGCGAAATGCCGGCGTCGATAGGCCCCAAAAAAACTCGGCTACGCTGCGAGACGAAACCAACTCACCGCTTCGGCAGGGCCGCTGCGCAGCCCGAACGCGACAATTAGGAGAAGCTTAAACACCGCAAATGATGCTGGTCGGATGTCGCTTACGCGCCACAAGCAGCTTTACGAGTACTGGGATCGTCTTCGGGGTCAGCAGCCAATGCCGACGCGATCGCACATCGATCCCATCGCTATCGCTGGTCTTCTTCCCTTTATTGCGCTTATCGAGAGACGGGTTGATGGCTTTTTTTGGCGCCTAGTTGGCACCGAGACGGTCGATTGCTTCGGGCGAGACCTAACGGGCGAACGCTACGGTGCCCATTCGTCTCCAGCGCAGTTCATTAGCGACACTGTCGCATCGTTCGATATCGCATTCGAGAAGGGGAGGCCGGTGTTTGACGACCTCATCTATCGATCCCATCAGGGATATCCCGTTAGCGTGTGCCGATTGATTTGCCCCTTGGCTGCAGACGCAATTCACCCCCCGATGATCCTTCAAACGCATCTGCAGCGTGCGGCGACCCTTCATTATCAACCCTTGGCTGATCAGGCCGTGGGACAACTTCAAAGCCGCTGTACGATCCAATCAATCGAAGATGTGAACCGCGCGACGCAAGAATGGTTGAACTGCGCGGTATCGTTGCCTTCGCGCACAGCCGGTGATCCAGGTCGGAAAACAAATCGATGATCATACGTGGATGACGGCGAGTGGCTCGCAGCGAGCTGGAGGTCGTCAGGTCAAAATCCCGCTCGGACGTATCTCCGCTACCGTGGTGAAGCCGTTCGGCGATTAGGCAAAATTGCCTATACGCGGATTTGGTCGAGGCGCATTTGCGCCGGCGTGCAGGATGGGCGTTTGGCTTAGGCTCTCACTGCCTGACGTCCTGTCCGAACCGGCAGTGGCGGTGCCCGCATACTCACTGGAGACTGACCCGTCCCATAAGCCGGTTCCGGGGGTAATATCTCTTGTTTGGAATCCTCTTCGCCGCCCTCGGCGCGTTCACCTTTGCCCTCAACAATGTAGCGATGCGCCGCGGGGTCGTGACTGGGAGCGTATTGCAGGGCATGGCGATGACCGTGCCGGTAGGCGGCCTGTCTTTCCTCGGCCTGACGATTGCCTTTGGCGATCTGGGCCAGCTTGCGCTGTTCCCGGCGGCCGCTATGGCCTGGCTGGGGGGCCAGGGCATCGTCCATTTTGTTTGTGGCCGCTACTGCAACTACAAATCCAACCAGCTAATGGGCGTGAACCTTGCCGCTCCAGTTGTCCAGCTGCAAGTACCGATCGCGATGGGGCTGGCGGTATTGACGTTGCACGAGAAGTTCACTGTCTTGCAGACCATCGGCGCCGTGCTGATGCTTGGTGGCTCCTTCATCACCCAGAGCAAGGCCGGCGAGCAGCGAAAGAGGGGCCTATTGGCGCGTCGAACAGCAGCGTCAGGTGAATCACTGAAAGCGGATTTCCGGCCTCGAGTTTTGCGGGGCTACGTCCTGGCGGTTGGGGCAGCCCTTTGTTACGGCGTATCGCCGTTAATGGCGCGTGAGGCTTTTTTACGAGCGCCGGGAACCAGCCCCACGGCCGCTGGGTGTATCGCCTATGCAGCGGCGACCCTGTTTTTCGCGCTGATCTTGTTCAAACCGGGCTCCTGGAGCGATATCAAGAATACCACTAGCGAGAACCTGCCGTGGTTTTTGTCTTCGGCAGTGCTGGTCGCGGTTTCCCAAGCTTTCGTCTACGCCTCGCTTTCCCTGGCCCCGCTGATGGTGGTGACCCCAATCCTCCAGCTTTCGTTAGTCTTTCGGCTATTCCTGTCGCAATGCGTCAACCGCGATTACGAGGTGATGAACGCCGCGGTATTCGCGGGCAGCTTTACCGCGGTGCTCGGGTCGATCCTCGTCTCCATCGATACCGACGTCCTGACCCGCCTCTTAGCCCTACCGCCTACGCTCGACGGAATTCTGCGCTACCATCTCGCGCCGGGGTGACCTGCATTGGACGCCGCGTCGGATGAGTTGGCGCGCGATCTGGGCCCGGGTCGGCCGACGCTTGAGGTCAATGCAAGTGAGGGCTACGCCCTCTACTAGCGGCTCAGGCTGGCGAGCCAGTTTGGGCGACCGGCAATAGGAGAATCAGGGGCCAACCATGTAGGTGGCTGACCCTCGAGTGTTGAACTTTTGGTTTCTCCAAATGTTCACGCTGCGGATGCCCCACTTTGAGAACGTGGATTGGCGGCAGCTTCCCACCTCTTTTTACACCGGGGTATTCGCAAATCGGAGAAGCAGTGATGAAGAAACTCGGAATGGCCGCGGCGATCCTGGTGGCGGCGAGCATCCCCGCTATCGCGCAACCAGCCGCGGGACCGGCGAAGATCATGAGTTCCCCGCCGACGGGAAAGACGATCAACGACTTTTACAAGCAGAGTGTCTATGATCCCTCGAAGACGAAGATCGGTAGCGTCGACGACATGGTGATGTCTGACAACGGTCAGGTCACTGCCCTCATTGTGGGCGTGGGCGGCTTTATTGGCATGGGCGAGAAAGACGTGGCTGTACCCTTCGATGCCGTGCGGCCGGCCATGAAAGACGGGGCTTGGTATCTTACGATGGATGCGACAAAGGATCAGTTGAAGGCGGCGCCAGGCGTTACCTACGACAAGGCCAAAACTGCTTGGGTTGCTGAGAAAAAATAAGCGAATCAGACGAGCCGGCGGGCCACCGCGGAAGTTGTGGCCTGCCGTTTACTTGGGCATTAAAAATACCGCGATCGACCCGCGGCAGGGCACGGTCAGGCGCGTGTGCATAATCCGATCGTCGTATACAGGAGGTAGGGATCACTTACTGAGGGCCGGGCGCGATGAAGCCGGTTGGATTTGGCACCTCTGCTGCGCTTTGGCGTCGGCGGCTGTTAATGTGACCCGTGACGATGGAATAGTGACGGTGACCGTTGTGCCATCGCCTTTTTCACTCTCCAACTGTAACGATCCGCCATGCAGTTCCGCTAGCCGTTTGGCTAATGGCAAGCCCAACCCAGTCCCTTCGAACCGTCGAGTGTGGCTGTCGTCGATTTGACCGAACGGTTGTAGCGCAATTCCGATTTCATCCTCGGTCATGCCAAGACCGGTATCGCGCACCTGAAAGATAAATGCGCCGTCGGATCGAGCGTATGCCGCTACGATGACCGAACCGCCTTGCTCAGTAAATTTGATCGCGTTTGAAATGAGGTTCAGAAGGATTTGCTTGAGGCGGGTAGGATCGCAGACAAGAGTGGGAAGCTTTTCACCAATATCGGTCAACAATGTAACGCCGCCCGCAGTGGCATGACTGCGCATCAACATGACGCAACTGTCGACAACGGCGCGGGGTTCAACGCCCTCTTCGTCACGCAGTTCGAGCTTACCGGCATCAACCTTGGCCAGATCGAGGATGTCGTTAATGACCTGATGGAGATGCTCGCCGCTTTGGCGGATCAGACCGACATACTCCGCCTGCTCAGGTTGTAGCGCGCCTCGGATACCCAGTTCCAAAGACTCCGAGAAACCAATAATGGCGTTTAATGGGGTGCGGAGTTCATGGCTCATATTGGCGAGGAACTGGGATTTGGCCACGTTGGCCGCCTCGGCGGCTTCCTTGGTTTCGCGCAGCAGCTTCTCGGCTTGTACCTGCTCAGAGATATCGCGACCGGTCCCGCGGTAGCCGAGGAAGCGACCGGTTTCATCAAGCAGCGGCTCCCCGCTTATCGATGCAGTCCCTTCCCGCCCAGGGTTTCGCCATGTGTAAACAAAATCACGGAACGGCTCATGCTGCTCCAATGTGGTGTAGTGCTCTACCCACTTCGCGGCGTTTTGGCCGGCATCGGCATCGAGTTCTAATCTCGTATGGGCAAGCACGCGGCTGGGTTCTGTGGCGAATCCCTGTGTGCGCAGCCCTTCGGACATGAAGGTAAAGCGGTGGTGCTCGTCAGTTTCCCAAAACCAATCTGACGATGTGCGTGCAAAGGCGCGAAAGCGGTCCTCGCTTCGTGCCAATTCTGAACTCCGCTGCTCGAGCCGGCGAAATTGGATCGCCAATGCGCGAATCAGAAACGTGCAGCCGACTACAGCGCCAAAGATGCCGATTCCGATGATCGTGGACTGGTGGCGCCAAGGTGCCAAAGCAACGTCCTCGGCCATCCCTACTGTAACGGCAAGCGGGTAACCATGGACTGGTTCGACCGCATGTATTTGGGGGATACCACCGATATAGCCGGCTGTCCGGTAGGTGCCGCCGCCGCTTGTAAGCGTTTGATACCACGGCGAGGCCGTTGAAAGCTTCTCACCGATCTTCGCGTCAATGCTCGGATGCCGGGCGATCAACACGCCATCACGGCGGAACAGCGAAATCGATTGACCATTCTTGTCGCTGACAGCTTGGTAGAAATCTTGGAAATAGTGTGCCCGAATATAGGCGGCGACGACGCCGAGGAACTCCCCCTGCGGTCCATTCACCCGACGCGCGATCGTCATTGTCCATTCGCCATTGATTTTGCTGCGAATGGGCGGGCCGACAAAAGGATCCGCTGAGTTGTGCTCATGCAAAACCCGAAAGTATTCGCGATCTGAAACGTCGACTAGCTGACCGGGCCAGGCATTGGAGGAGTTGGTCAAGCTACCAACCCCGTCAATCAACGCAAGGGCATCAGCCTGAGGCAGATTTTTCAATCGACTGACCAGATAGACATGCACTTCCTCCGTCGCCAGTCGCTCCCGGAACTGATCCGGTGCTTGCACCCCCTTTGATTGGATCATCCCCTGCGTCTGCTGAACGACGAGATCAACTGCTTGGATCGTGCGGGCGGTTTGCTCGGCAAGGACCACGCCCAGCCTTTGCCCATCCCGCATCTCGTTGGCAATCCGATCTTCGCGGAGATTCCAGATCGCAAGGCAGGCTGCAATGAGCATGATCGCGATAAATAGCAGGCCGCTTAGCGCCAAGCCGCGGCTTGTGTTAAAACGAAGCGTTTCCCAGCCCATGATGTTCACGATCGCGTCTCGTCCGGTCAGCCTCACCCGCAGCTTGATGAGAGCTCCGATTTTGCCAATCTGCACAATGGCGGTTAAGGCGCGCTTAATCCTGCCGCATTGGGAAGAGATTGACTGGCGTTACGCAGGGATAGTTAAGGCCCGATTCGGGCGATAGCTAATTGGGTGGCCCTCGGTCGCCGGTGGGCTTCGCTGGCTCCGGCTGGACATTGCTTTAATCGCAACAGCCAGCAGTTCAAAAAAAGGCCTGCGGTTAGTGCTACCACTCGCTGCCCTCAGCCTCCCACGTTTTGAACAAAGTGCGTCAACAAGAAGAGAAGTACGGCCACTGCACAGGCGGTCAGCAGCAACCACGGCATCCATTCCCTCCATCGGCGGCGGTTGATCATGAGTGGCTAACACGGCCCCTCGGGCGGCTCATTAAACTGCGATAGTTAAGCGCACCTCTGCGATGGAAGCCGGGGCTACCTATCCGGTTCCCGGCGATCCTTACCGCCGATTCGCTTGATGTGTCGTTAAAAAATGGCACGCCCGAGGTCATGGGTTGGTATCAGACCCCGGCACGCCTAGCACGATTCTTTCGGCTCGAGGCCGCCTGGCCATTCTGCATATTCTCGCTGGTCCAGAGAGACGGGCGACCAATCACTTTCGATAACCATCCGAAGCCTGGCCGCCAGCTGGTCCCGGCGAAAAGGCTTTGGCAGAAGCTCAAAGCCCGAATGCTCTTCCTTGAGACTCGACGCCGCGTAGCCGGAGGCCAGCAGAACCTTCAAGTCCGGCCGAATAGCCTTTGCTTTAACTGCCAGCTCAGCGCCGTTCAATTGGCCCGGCATCACCACATCGGAGAACAAGACGTCGATACTCAGGTCGATTCCGGATGATCGCCAGCGCTTGGTTTCCATCGAGGGTGGTCTGTACGCGATAACCCAGCTCGTTTAGATAGCCGACCACTTCATCCAAGACCGCGGCATCGTCGTCCACAACCAGGACCATTTCGCCTGCCGAAGACCTCGACGACTGCGCAGAAGATCCGGGTGAGATCGCGTACACGGTCGAGCGCGTGGCGCATCGCGCCGAGGCCACGTTTTCGACGCCAGTCTTTTCGATGGGGGTTGCCGCCGCCCCCAAGTCGGTGGGGCTCACGCTTCTCCCGCCAGAGATGCGAAATTTGCTCAAGCAGCCCTAACGGTGCCGTAGCCTGACCCCGGGCCGCCGGTGATTGAGCAATTCGATGCCGGCCTCGCTCAACGCGTATTCGATCCGCTCGCGGGTTTGGACGCGCGGAACAGTGGCGCCGCGTTCGAAGTCGGCCAGGGTCTTTTTAGCGATCCCGGCGCGGCGGGTAAGATCGTCCTGCGACCAGTTAAGCAGGGCGCGGGCGGCGGCATTGGCCAGGGGGCATCGGGCGGACCTTGCGATTTTTTTCGAAAACCTTCTACAGAAAAAATATGGACAACAGGCGATTTGTCTCCTAAACTACATTTATAATGTAGCTTCCCGGCGCGAGTGAATGGTCGTGATGAGTCCTCGGGTATTAATCCGGCCGCTTCCTGGGTTTTATGCGATGCGGGCGCGGCGCGGCGCGCCGCTGGTGGCGGCACTCATCTATCAGCTCTGTCCGATGGCGTTGCCCGAGCCGATGCGGGTGGGCGGCCCGCATCCCGATGAGTGGTGCCGGCCGCGCGACCGCTCGCCTGGCTACCGCGCGTTGCTCGATGGTCAGCCGGTGGCGGTTGAAGTGGTGTGGACGGCGCGCTCGCTGCGCCCGATCGGCGAAGCCGAATACCGCTTTCGCACCGGGGTGCTGCGGCGCTGGGCGCGCAGCACGGCGATGCCCGAAGCCCTGCCGCGCCGGCCGGTCGATCTAGCGGCGCTTCCCCCGCTCTACTAGAGGAGCCCCCGATGGAACCATCCGATCTGGCAATCGACCACCCCGGCGCGGCGATCGGTCATAACGTGCCGCCCGCTAACACCGACCCAGGCACGGTGGTGGGTGAACGGCTCGCCACCCGCTATGCCGGATTGGTCGCGCGATTTGTCGAGCTGGAGCTCGGCTGCGGCCGGGTGCCCGATCCGATAGCGAGCCCCGAGGAAGCGGGGCTTGTCACCGACTTTGTCGCGCAGTGCCAGGCGCAGCTGCGCCGGGCCGAGAGCGCGCATAAGGAGGAGAAAGCGCCCTATCTGGGCGGCGGGCGGGTGATCGACGGGTTTTTCAAACGCCGCTGCGAGCGGTTGAGCCAAGCGCTCGTTCCGGTGCTGACCCGGCTCAACGACTATCGCAACCGGGTGATCGCTAGCGAAGCGGCGCGGCATGCGGCGGCGCGCGCGGCGGCCGAAGAGGAGCTGCGCCGGGCGGGCGCGGACGAGGCGCGGCACCGCGCGGCGGCCGAGCGGCTGGCGCGCGATGCCGGCGTCGCGGGGAGGGCGCAGGCAGCAGAGCATCTGCGCGCGGCCGAGGTGGCGGGCGAGCGGGCCTGGGTAGCGGCGCAGCGGTTGGCGCGCGAGCCCGAGCCGGTGCGGATCGAAGGCGATTATGGCGCGGTCGCCTATGTGAGCCGCAGCTGGAGCTATGAGGTAGTCGATCTGGGCGCGGTGCCGCGCGCTTATCTGACGCTCGATGGCGAACGGGTGCGCGCGGCGATCGGCCAGGAAGCGGTGCGCCAGATCCCGGGGTTGCGCATCTATCAGCGCGAGGAGCTGCGGGTGCGGGGGGCGCTCTGATGCCCGATAACACACCGGCTCTCGCCGCGCAGCCGCCGGCCCGGCGACCGGCACCGAGGCCCCGGCGCCGCGACGCCGGGGTGCCGGAGTTTCTGGCGCCGCGCACGACCGTCGCCATTCGCGAGCTGGCGCGGATGATCGCGCTGGCCGAATGGGCGCCCACTTGTTACCGCGATCTCGACGGCAACTACCTGGTGGCCAAACTCGAGCTGGCGATCATGCATGGCGCGACGGTGGGGTTGAGCCCGATTGTCGCGGTGCAGTCGATCGCGCTCTTTGACGGGTTGCCGACGATCCGCAGCGATGGCGCCTTGGCGCTGGTCGAGCGCTCGGGGCTGCTCGAAGACATGGCCGAAGAGTTCATCCTCGACGAGAGCGAGGGGCTGACCGCGGTGTCGACGATGCGGCGGCGCGGTCAGCCGACCGCGATCAGCAGCCGGTTCTCGATGGCGATGGCCGACCAGGCCGGGCTCGCGCACAAAGAGGGGCCGTGGCAATCCTACCCGCGGCGCTGTCTGATGATGCGGGCGCGCTCGTGGACCTTGCGCGATGGGTTTGCCGATGTGCTGCGGGGCTTGGCGATCCGCGAAGAGGTTGAAGACTATACCCCGCGGCCGCACGGATCGATGGCGCCGCAGGCGGCCGGACGAGCGCCGCCCGCAAGACCGGCGGCGCAAGCGGCCGGGTGGCAGCGGCCGCGCTTTGCCGTGGCGGCGGTGGCTGCGCCGGCGCCGCACGCGCCGGCCGACACCGCTGCTCGCGCAGGGGCGGGGAGCGAAGCCGCGCCCCTCCGCTCCGCGCCGGCGGCGGCACCCGAGGAGGCGAGGGGACCGGCCGCCGACAGCTATGCGCTGGCCGATGCCGCCGGCGGCTTTATCGAAGTCAGCGGTCTGGCGGGGTTGCGTGAGGCGTTTGAACGATTGCTGCTCGATCCGCAGCTCGCGCCGGCGGAGGTAATCGGTTTGTGGGAATCAAATGAGGAGGCGCGCGCCGCGATCGACAACAGCTTTGGCGCCGAGGCATTGGCGGCGGTTCGGGCGCGGCTCGATGCGGCTGAGCGGCCACCACCGCGCGGCCGCAGAAAGCAAGATGGCTCGGCTGCGGCGGGGCCGCGGCGACCGGCCCAACCGGTCCCTGCTGCGATGGCGGCACCGCGGCTCGTCCTCGACCCCGGCTGCTCGCCGCAAGAGACCTATCGGCTCTATTACGCTCGGTTGACCGCGCTGCGCAACGACGGTTTCGGCCGGGCCGCCGCATTCGCCGCGTTCCGCGAGGCCAATCGCGAGATCGAAGCGCGGCTGCGCACCAGCCTGCCGGCGCTGATCGCCAACATCGACAGCCTCTATGCCTGGGCCGCCAAACATGCGCGCTGACCTGCCGCAGCGGCGGACCCGTCTCCCCAGCCGTCTGCCGCGCGCCAAGATGAACATTGGGCCGCCCGTGCAACGCGTCTGGCCGCGGCACCGCCGCTGGGTCAAATCGCATGGCTGCTGCGTCCCGGGATGCGCCGCGCGCGACATCGAGTTCGCGCATCTGCGCTCGGCCGTCAATGCCGGCACTGGGCAGAAGCCGCACGATGCGTTTGGCGTCAGCCTCTGCCGCCGGCATCACGACGAGCAGCACCGCCTCGGCGTCGAGACCTTCAACACCCGGCATCGGATCGATCTCTGGGCCTTGGCCGCCGAGTTCACCCGGCGCAGCCCAGATCACCAGATGCGATCCTCGCTCGAGGAGATCTACTGCCTGCTTAGCTAAAAATCTATCAAACCTACAGAACGAAACGGCCGAAGTAGCCGTTATGGGCGCAGAGATTACTACGCCGAAATCCCGGCTTGGCTCACGGGGATGAACGCGGACTCGTTGCTGAGGTAGAAGCGCCGATCAACAGGAGCGCCTCGCCGCGCTTTCTGGGCGCAGAGATTGCTACGCC
>JAFAWI010000709.1 GCA_019241915.1 Alphaproteobacteria bacterium | reverse complement strand
CGGCACGCGCATCCCGGTGTCGATCGTCACCGGGTTTCTCGGCGCCGGCAAGACGACGCTGATCCGCGCGCTGCTCGACAGCCCCGAAGGCGCCGGGACGGCCGTCGTCGTCAACGAATTTGGCGAGGTCGGCATCGACGATGCGCTGTTGCGCGGGTCGAGCGATGCGACCGTGCTCCTCGGCAATGGCTGCCTGTGCTGCCTCGCGCGCAGCGACCTGCAGGAGACGCTGCGCGCGCTGTTCGCCGACCGCCAGCGCGGCGCGGTGCCGAGCTTTCAGCGTGTGATCATCGAGACCAGCGGTCTTGCCGAGCCGGGGCCGCTGCTGCAGACCTTCGCCAGCGACCGCGCGCTCGGCGAGGAATTCCACCTGCAGGCGCTGGTCGCGGTGGTCGATGCGCCGAACGGTGCGCGCAATCTGGCGCGCGCGCCCGAGGCGCGCGAGCAGGTCGCGCTCGCCGACCGCATCGTGCTGACCAAGAGCGATATCGCGGAGCCGGCCGCGACGCAGGCGCTGCTCTCGGCGCTCGCCTTAATCACCGCGGCGCCGGTCGAGCGTGCTGTGAGCGGCGCGATCGACCCGTCCTACCTGCTCGACGAGCGGCTCGACCTGCCGCGGGGCCTCGGCGCCGCGGGGCATGCTCCGGACCATGCGCATGCGCACAGCGATGGGATCGAGAGCTTTGTCCTGACCTTTGGCCGGCCGCTTGCGTGGCCCGCATTCGAGCAGGCGATGGCGGTGCTGACCGCGCTGCGCGGCCCCGATCTGCTGCGCGTCAAAGGGATCGTCGCGGTCGACGGGACCCGGGGACCCGTCGTCGTCCACGCGGTGCAGCACACCGCGCACCGCCCGGCCGAGCTCGAAGCCTGGCCTGACGGCGACCGCACGTCGCGCCTGGTGTTCATCACCCGCGGCATCGGCAAGGGCGAGGTCGAGGCGTTGTTGGCCGCCGTTGCCGCGCTGGCGCCGCCAAACGGGCCGGGATCGGGGTAGGGGCTCGGTGCCCGCAGCGGCCGATCGGGCAACGTCGGATCGTTTTGCCGCTGTCTTGCGCGCCTCCCAATCGGCCCGCCTGTGGTTGCCGCTTGACGCGGACCAGCGCGACCGCGCGCCTTGCCGCGGCGGCGCCAGCCCCGTCCGACCGATTGTCGAGCTTCAGCGGTCCATCAGCGCGGCGGCGCAGCCGAGAAAGGCGGGCAGCTTGTGCGTCACGACATAGGTCGGAATGCCGGCCAGGTAGTCCTGGAGGCGCCCCTTCATTTCGAAGCGCTCGCGGAACGGCGAGGCCGCGAAACGGTCGCCGAGGCGCGGAATGATGCCGCCGCCGATATAAACGCCGCCGCGCGCGCCGAGCGTCAACGCCAGATTACCGGCGACGGTGCCGAGCATCGCGCAGAACATGTCGGTCGCTTCGCGGCACAGGGCGTCGGTCTTGCACGTCTCGGCATTGCTGATCTGGGCCGCGGTGTACTGCTGCGCCGGCACGCCGTCGACTTCGGCGAGCGAGCTGTACAAATTGACCAGACCCGGCCCGGACAGCACGCGCTCGGCCGACACGTGGTCGAGGCGCCGCCGCAGCGCGCCCAGCACATCGCTTTCGCGATCGGTGACGGGCGACATCGTCGCGTGTCCGCCCTCGCCGTTCAGCGGCATCCAATGGCGGCCCGACGGGATCATGCCGGAGACGCCGAGGCCGGTGCCGGGACCGAGCACCCCGATCGGCGCACCCGCCTCGGGCGCGCCGCGTCCGATCGTCACCCGCTCGTCATGCTTCAGATGCGGCAAGGCCAGTGCCTGGGCGGTGAAATCGTTGATGACGCGCAGGCCGGGCAGGCCGACCTGCTTGCCCAGCGCCGAGATCGAAAAGGACCACGGGTGATTCGTCATCCGAATCTGATCGCCGGCGACCGCCGAGGCGATCGCAATCGCGCCGCGCCGCGGCCGCGGCAGGCCGCCACGCTGCCCCAGATAGGCCTCGATCGCCTCGGCAATCCCGGGATAGTCGTTGTCGGCGAGCACCGCCGAGTGCAGTAGCGTGCCATCGGGCGCGACGAGCCCGAAACGGGCGTTGGTGCCGCCGATGTCGCCGACAAGCCAGGTCGTCGAAGACGTTGAACGGGTCATTCCACAATCTCGCCTTTCGCGTGTTCTTGTGCGGCGCACACGACTTTCGCCGCCTGTTGTCATCGAGTTATCCACCGCAGAATCCCGGCGCCTTCGATATTGCAGCGGAGGGGGTTGACTTATTCGCGCCGCACACTAAATTGTGCAGTGCGGTATCGATCGTCATCCGACGGTTTTGCCGCACGTCTTCTAGGCGTTTCCTCCCTGAACTCGGGCCGTGCACTCGCGCGGCCCGTTTTTTTCAGCCGCTCAGCACGTCGGATCGACAAGACTGCGGACGCAGTCGCCAAGACGCGCGACGAGGCCCGTCATCTCCTCCTGCAGCCGGGCAAAAGAGCTGTGCGGCCGGAAATTGCGCTCGTCCATGTAGAGCGCCCGGTTGATCTCGATCTGCAAGGCGTGCCGCCGGGCGCCCGGGCGCCCGTAATGGCTGGTGGTGAAGCCGCCGGCGTAAGGCGCATTGAGGGCGACCGCGAATCCGAGGCGGGCCAGGTAATCGCGCGCCGCCTCGACGATCTGCGGCGCGCAGGCCGCGCCGTGGCAATCGCCGAGCACGATGTCGGGCGCCCCGCGCCCCGGGTTGCCGTGCGCGGCGGAAGGCATCGAGTGGCAATCGAGCACGAGGCAACAGCCGAACTGGCCGGCGGTCTCGTCGATCAGCCGGCGCAACGCCCTGTGGTAGGGCCGATACAGTGTCTCAATCCGAGCTTCGGCCTCGGCAAAGCAGAGCTTGCATTCGTAAATTTCCTCACCGCTGGCGACGACTCTGGCGATCGTGCCGAGACCCATCCGCACCCGCGGCGAGCGCGCATTGACAAACTCGGGCAGCGGGTCTGCGAACATGCCGGGGTCGAGCTCGTAGGCCTCGCGGTTGACGTCGAGATAGGCGCGCGGAAAACGGGCCGCGAGAAGCGGTGCGCCCAGCGCCGGGCCGGCCCCGAAGAGCCGATCGACAAACGCATCCTCGGAGCGGCGCAACGTCAGCGGGTCGAGCCGCGAGGCGGCAACGAAGCCGGCCGGGTAATCGGCGCCGCTGTGCGGCGAGGCCAGCACCAGCGGAAGGAGGCGCGCCGCCGGCTGCCGCAAGTCAAGCGGCGGGCCGGTTTCGACGGCGGGCGG
>JAFAWI010000690.1 GCA_019241915.1 Alphaproteobacteria bacterium | reverse complement strand
GGCCGAGGGCGCCGATTTTCTCGAAGGCCGGCTCGAACGGCTCGACGAGGCGCGGGTCCAGCACGGGCTGCGCCACTTGCAGCTGGTGCATTACCGGCCCAACGAGCTCGGCGACATCCAGACCGAGGCGCCGGTCCATAACGGACTGACGGATTTCGGGGCTGAGGTGGTACGGGCCTGTAACCGCCTCGGCATCGTTGTCGACGTCGCGCACGCGACGTACGAAGTCGTCAAGCGCGTCGCGGCCACCACCACCCGGCCGCTGATCCTGTCGCATTCATCGCTGACCGGCAGCCCCGGCCCGCGCAGCCGGCAAATCTCGGCGGACCATGCGCGGCTCGTGGCGCAGACCGGCGGCGTCATCGGCGTGTGGCCGGTCGCGTCGATCTATCCGACGCTCGATGCGATGGCAACTGGGATGGCGCAGCTCGCCGGTGTGGTCGGGGTCGACCATGTCGGGGTCGGCAGCGACATGCGCGGGCTGACCGGCCCGTCGGTGCTGCCGAGCTATCGGTCCTTTCCGCTGCTCGCCCAGGCGCTCTTGGCGCGCGGGTTCACCGCCGACGATGCGGGGAAGATCCTCGGCGGCAATTACGCGCGGGTGTTTGCGACGGCCGTCGGCTGAGGCGGCGCCGCTTCAGGGAGGTCGCTTATGGCGCATCGACACGGTGCTGGCCGTCTCTCGCGGCGCGGCCTGCTGGCTTGCATGGCCGGGGCGGCGGCACTGCCCACCGGGGCAGACGCCGCCGACGAATTCGAGCCCGCGCCGCGGCGGGTCGATGTTCATCACCATTTTTTTCCCGGCGGCTATCTCGACAAGATCGAGGAGGTGGTGGGCAACAAGCCGAGCCCGCTGATGACCGGGTGGAGCATCGCCGGCGTCCTGGAGCATATGGACAAGACCGGGGTCGCCACCGCGCTTGCGTCGATGTCGCCGTGGGGGCCCCATTTCAAGGACGCGGCGCAAGCGCGCCAGTTGGCCCGGCTGTGCAACGACTATGCTGCGCAGATGGCACGCGACCGGCCCGGCCGCTTCGGCCTGTTCGCGGCAATGCCGCTGCCCGATATTGACGGTGCGCTGGGGGAGATCGAGTACGCGCTCGACACGCTCAAGGCCGACGGCGTCGGCTTGATGACCAGCTATGGCGGCAGGTGGCCGGGCGATCGGGTCTTCGCGCCGGTTTGGGAGGAGCTCAACCGGCGCAAGGCCGTGGTCTATTTCCACCCCAATACGCCGGAGTGCTGCGCCGGGCTGGTGCCCGGCGCGCCGCCGTCGATGCTCGAATGGCCGTATGACACCGGCCGCGCCGTGGTCAGCCTGCTGTTGGGCGGCGCGCTCGCCAAGTACCGCGATATCAAATGGATTTTCTCGCATGCCGGCGGGCCGGTGCCGGCGCTCGCCGGACGCATCGTCAACATGACCAAGGGCCGCAGCGACCTGCCGCAGATCGCGCCGGAAGGGGTGATGCACGAGCTGACCCGGCTGCACTACGACACCGCCAATGCGAGCTTTGCGCCGACCATGGCGGCACTGCTCAAATTCGTCCCGGCGAGCCAGGTGCTGTTCGGCAGCGATTATCCGTATTACTCGCTCGAAGAAAATGTCGGCCTGCTCGCCGAGCTGCCGCTGACCCAGGCCGAGCGTCAGGCCATCAACCGCGGCAACGCCGCTCGCGTGATGCCGCGCTTCGCCGGCTGAGGCATTGAATACGGCATCAGATGATGACAGCTTTGATGCCTCCACTCCGGAGGGGGTCGCATGCGTACCACTATCGCCATCGATGACGATTTGATGGAACAAGCTCGGGAATATACCGGCCTCGCGGAAAATGCGGCGCTCGTAAGAGAAGCGCTGAAGACGCTGGTCGCGATCGAGGCCGGACGCCGCTTGGCGCGGCTGGGCGGCACGGACCCGAGTGCCAAGGCGCCGCCGCGGCGTCGGCCGAAGCCGCGGTGATCCTCGTCGACACCTCGGTTTGGATCGATCACTTTCGGGTTGCGGACCATCGCCTGATCGCCCTGATGGGACTGAGGGAAGCGGCTATCCATCCGTTTGTTCTGGGCGAACTGGCGATCGGCAGTATTCCGCAACGCGACATGGTTCTGGCCGAACTGAACAAGCTGCCGACTGCCCGGCCGGCGACGCCGGGCGAGGTCATGCATCTTATAGCGCGCCACCGGCTGTTCGGGACGGGGATCGGATATATCGATGCGCATCTGCTCGCGGCGGCATGCCTTGCGGACGGCCTGGTCGTGTGGACCCACGATCGGCGCCTTTTAGCTGCGGCCGTCGGTCTTGGCGTCGCGGCGCGTCTCTCGCATTAGCCCGCTGCGCGGCACTTGACCATGCGAAGCGGCGTGTAGGTCAAGACCGCCTTGCCGTGCTGGTTGACGACGCGGTTGCGGGTGCGCACCAGGCCGCGGCCGGGGCGGCTTTTCGACAGCCGCGCCTCGATCACCTCGCACTCGGCATGGATCGTGTCGCCGGCGACCGCCGGCGCGTTGATGTCGAGCTCCATGTGCAGAAAGGCGAACCCGGTGTGCTGCATCGTCGATTGCGTCAGGAGACCTTCAGCGAACGCATAAACCAGCGCCCCCGGTGCCGGCCGGCCCTTGATGTCGCTTTCGTGGGCGAGGAATTCGAGGTTGGTGAACAGCACCTCGACCATGCCGGTGCAGTTGACGAAGTTGGTGATGTCCGCTTCGGTGATCGTGCGCCCGATGGTGCGGAATTGGCGGCCGACCGGCAGGTCCTCGAAAAACAGGCCCAACCCAACCGTTTCCATCGCCGGCCTCCCGCTGTGCCGGCC
>JAFAWI010000442.1 GCA_019241915.1 Alphaproteobacteria bacterium | reverse complement strand
ATCGGCAAGCAGCTGCTGAGTCCAGGTCAGCCGCTGAGCAAGGTTACCTACAGCTTTGTCCTTTATGAGCGCGGCACCAACGGCAACTACCTGCGGGTGCGCGCCGACAGCCTCAACAAGCCGTTCGACATCAACTCTGATGCCAAGCTGATGCTCGGCTCGACCGCCAAGCTGCGCACGCTTGCGACCTATCTGCAGATCGTTGACGATCTGCACCGGCGGTTTGCCGGGCTCCCCGCGCGCGAGCTGTCGCGGATTGCGGCGGCGGCCCAGGACCCGATCACCGTGTGGGCCGCCGGATACATGGCGCGCGCCTCCGACCGCAGCCTGCAGCCGATGCTCGACGCGGCGATGGAGCGCCACTACTCGGCGGCGCCGGGCAGCTTCTTCACCGGCGGCGGCACGCAAAGCTTCGGCAATTTCGAGAGCACCGAGAACGGCGGCGAGCCGACGCTGACGGTCGCCTTCCAGCACTCGATCAACCTCGCCTTCATCCGTCTGATGCGCGACATCGTCAGCTACTACAACGCGCAAAACGGAGTCGAGGTGTCGCGGCTGCTGAGCGATCCCAACGATCCTAATCGCTCGGCCTATCTGCACCGCTTTGTCGAGGCCGACAGCCGGCACTTCCTCCACCGCTATTACAAGGATTTCAAAGGTCTCGACACCGAGCAGATGCTGGCGCTGATGGTCCACCGCGCGCAACCGGTCTCGACCCGGCTGGCCACGATCTACCTGAGCGTCTACCCCGAAGCCCGCCTCGCGAACTTCAAGGCGTTCCTCGCCGCCCACCTGCCCGGCGACCAGCCGAGCGAAGACCAGCTCTGGCACGAGTTCGTGACCTATTCGCCGTACCATCTGTCGCTCAAGGACCGCGGCTATATCGCCGGCATCCACCCGCTCGAACTGTGGCTGGCGAGCTATCTCGAAGAGCATCCCAACGCATCGTGGGACGATGTCGTCGATGCCAGCGCCGAGGTGCGGCAGCAGGTCTACTCCTGGCTGTTCAAGGGCAGCGCCTTCAAACAGGACGAGCGCATCAAGATTCTGCTCGAACAGGATGGCTTTAGCCATATCCTCGACCATTGGCGCACGCTTGGTTACCCGTTCTCTCACCTCGTGCCGTCGCTCGGCACCGTGATCGGTGCATCCGGCGACCGTCCCGACGCGTTGGCACAGCTCATGGGCGTCATCCTCAACGACGGGATCAAGCTGCCCAACGACTCGATTTCGCGGCTGCGGTTCGCCGAGGGGACGCCGTATCAAACAACGCTGGTTCACGGCGCCGCGCCGGTGCGCGTGATGGCGCCGGAGATCGCCCGGACCTTGCGGCGGACGCTGATGACTGTCGTCGCCGATGGCACCGCGTCGCGGCTGCATGGCGCCTATGTCGCGGCCGACGGGACGCCGTTGCCGGTCGGTGGCAAGACTGGCACCGGCGACAACCGTTTCGATCGCTTCGGCGCCGGCGGCAGCATCATCTCGTCGCGCAGCGTCGACCGCACCGCGACCTTTGTCTTCTTCCTCGGCGACCGGTTTTTCGGCACCGTCACGGCGTATGTGCCGGGTGCCGATGCGGCGAGGTTCGACTTCACCAGCGGGCTTGCCGTGCAACTGCTCAAGGTGCTGCAGCCCGAACTGGAGCCGCTGATCGGCGCGCCAACCTCGGTGGCCGTACAGCCCGCGCCGGCCGCGAAACCATCGTAACGGGCGGCGGTTTGCCCCTCGCCCTCCGCCGCGGGGCCGCTCCCTTGTCGGCTGCGGGGCTGAGCCGTATCGTCCGCCATGGCTGATGGGACTGGCCGTGGCGGGCGAAGAGACATTTGTCAACAAATGCGGCTGGGCCGGGTGCAGCGAAGCCCCGCTGCTTAATGGCGCGCTTTGTGCCGGACACGCCTGCGGACTGATCGAGGCGCCGCTGCGCGACTTCCGCGCGTTCCTCGAAATGCTGCCGTTCACGATGCGCGTGACCGTTGCCGGCAGCGCGCTCTACCATACCGTGCATACAGCAGTTCATCTCGGCCTGTTCACGCCGCTGCTCGGCCACGATCTGATCCGCGCGGCCACCGCCTCGCGCAACGGCGACGGCGTTGAAAACACGGTGGAGAAGCTGCTCGCCTCGGTGCGGCCGAACGACCAAGGGGAATTCATGATGCACCTGAAGCGGCAGCTGCTGGTGCCGGAGCGCCGCGCCGCGCGCCGGGAACCGCGCTAGCCGGCGCGACGGAGGCCTACGGCCGCTACCCTCTGGACATAATCTGTTCCATCTGATCCGATATATCATGGATCAGATGGAACAAAACGGCGATTTTGCCGATGCTTGTCGGCGCGCGTTCGCGCCGCAGCACGGTCGCCGCTGGAAGACCGCGGCGGCGGACGCCTTGGCGATCGGCCGCACCACGCTTTACCGCTATCTGAAAGGCGAGACGTCGGTGCCGAGCGACATCCGCGCCCGGCTCGCCGCGCTCGCGCACCGGCCGGCGCGGCCCTATGCCGGCACCCTTCCCGGAGCAGACAGGATGACCCCCGAGCAGCATATCGCCGGCAGCGCCCGCCCTTTCACCGGTGCCGAATACATCGCCAGCCTCACGGACGGTCGCGAGGTCTATATCAATGGCGAACGGGTTCGGGATGTGACGACGCATCCGGCCTTTCGCAACGCGGTGCGCTCGCTGGCGCGACTCTACGACGCGCTGCACGACCCGGCGAAAAAGGACCTGCTGACCTGCCCGACCGATACCGGCTCCGGCGGGTTTACGCACCGCTATTTCCGTGTCGCCCGCTTGGCCGAAGACTTGAAGGCGCAGCAGCGGGCAATCGCAGAATGGGCCCGGCTTACCTATGGCTGGATGGGCCGCACACCGGACTACAAGGCGGCGCTGATGAACACGCTCGGCGCCAATGCGGAATATTACGGCCAGTTCGCCGCGAACGCGCGCGCCTGGTATCGGCGGGCACAGGACAACGTGCTGTTCATGAACCACGCGATCGTCAACCCGCCGGTCGATCGAGGCCGTCCGACCAACGAGGTCAAGGACGTCTATGTCTCGATCGAAAAGGAGACCGATGCCGGCGTCGTCGTGTCCGGCGCCAAGGTGGTGGCCACCGCGGCGGCGCTCACCCACTACAATTTCCTCGGCCAGAACGCGGCGACCGCGACCAGCGACCCCGACATGGCAATCATGTTCATCCTGCCGATGGACGCGCCGGGCGTGAAGCTGATCTGCCGCAATTCCTATGAGGAGATCGCGACAAGGCTCGGCACGCCGTACGACTATCCGCTGTCGTCGCGCTTCGACGAGAACGACGCAATCTTCGTGCTCGATAAGGTGCTGATCCCGTGGGAGAACATCCTCGTCCATCGCGACACCGAGAAGATTTTGTCGTTCTACCCGCGCTCGGGCTTCCTGAACGGTTTCTGTTTCCAGGGCTGCACGCGGTATGCGGTCAAACTCGACTTTATCGCGGGCCTTGTCGCGAAGGCGCTGCATGCGACGGGTGGCGATGAGTTCCGCGGCAACCAGGCGATGCTCGGCGAGATCGTCGCCTGGCGCGAGCTGTTCTGGAGCCTGTCGAACGCGATGGCATCAAACCCGCAGCCCTGGATCGGCGACGCGCTGCTGCCGGACCTGCAGCCGGCGATGGCGTATCGCGTCTTCGCGCCGGATGCGTACTCCAAGATCAAGGAGATCATCGAGAAGATCGTCGCCTCGGCGCTGATCTTCCTGCCGTCGTCGTCGCGCGATTTCGCCAACCCGGCGATCGACCCGCTGTTGCAGCAGTATGTGCGCGGCTCGAACGGCATCGACTACAAGGAGCGCATCAAGGTCATGAAGCTGCTGTGGGATGCGATCGGCAGCGAGTTCGGCGGGCGCCACGAGCTCTACGAGCGCAACTACGCCGGTAACCACGAGGATATCCGCATCCAGGTGCTGACCGGCGCCCGCCGCTCAGGGTCGATGCAGGCGATGACCGACCTCGTCGATAAATGCATGGCCGAATACGACGAAAGCGGGTGGGTGGACGAGCATTGGCGATAGTTCCTCATGGTCATGCGACGAGCACGTAGCGTCCTTTTCGTGAGACGTGGACGAATGGAGACTCCTTCGCTGTGCTCGCAATGACAGCAGGCGGACCCTCTGCTACCGTCTCCGCCGTCCGTTTGGCATGAACCGTGCTGGCAAGTGCTAAGGAATAGGGGAGGGTTTCATGCTGTCACGCCGACATCTTGCATTTGCCGCGGCCGGCGGCCCCGTGCTGCTGGCCGCCGAGGCGCAGGCGCAGACAGCCCCGCCGCCGGCGGCGCCAGGCCAATCGACGATGGACCGGGTGCAGCAGGGCAAGGTACTGCGCATTGCCGCGCTGCCGGGCGAGGCGCCCTATTTCAACAAGGACATCGCCACCGGCGAATGGTCGGGAATGTGCATCGAGATGGCAAAAGACATCGCCGGCACGTTTGACGCCAAGGTCGAGTACCTCGAGTCGACCTACGGCAATTCGGTACTCGACCTGCAATCGAACAAGATCGACCTCGCCTTTTCGCTCAACCCGACCCCAAAGCGGGCCCTGGTCATCGATTTCACCCATCCGTTCTATCTGCACGGCTTCGGCATGGTCGGTAAGAAGGGGTTCAAGGCGGCCAATTGGTCGGACCTCGACACGCCCGACGTCAAAGTGGCCTGCGATATCGGCTCGGCGCACGAGATCGCGGCACGGCGTTTCTGCCCCCACGCCCAGATCGTCGCGTTGAAGTCGCGCGACGAGTGCATTCTCGCGGTGCAATCGGGCCGCGCAGACTGCGTGATCCTGGCGGTCAATCTCGGCCTCACCGCGGTCAAGAAGAACCCCGAACTCGGCGAATTTCAGATGCTGCACCAGCCGCGCATGCAGCTGCCGACCTGCATGGGGATCCGCATGGAGCCGGACAAGCGCTGGCAGAACTTTCTCAACGCCTGGGTCGACTACAACCGCGGCATTCAGCAGATCCGCGCCTGGCTTTACGCCGGCCTCGCGATCAACGGGGTCAAGCCCGAGGACATTCCGCCCGACGTGGAATTGTAACGCCTCAGCGCACGTGCCCCCCATCCTCGCGATCTTGAGGCATACGCCGATCTGGGTCTTCGTGCTCCTGATCGTTCTGGTGATGCTGGGTCTGCAGGGGCTGCGGGCACGTCGCGTTGCTGTGTGGCGCCTACTGCTCGTGCCGGCGATATTCATCATCTGGGGCGCGGTGAGCCTCGTGGCGCGGTTTGCCGCGGCACCTTTCCTTGTGATCGACTGGCTGGTCGCCGGCGCGACAGGATTCGCCGTCGGATGGCTTACGCTCCGCCTTGCGGCGATGCAGATCGATCGAGCCACCGGCGTGGCTCACGTTGCGGGCAGCGTTGTTCCGCTGGTTCGCAATCTCACGATCTTCCTTGCGAAATATTGTTTGGCCGTCGCGAGCGCGATCGTGCCGTCAGCGGCACCAGCATTGGCGCATTGGGACATCGGCGTGTCGGGGCTGTCCTTCGGGTACTTCCTGGCTTGGCTGTGCCGCTTTGCGATCAAGTACCGCGCCGCGCAGCCGGCCCCTGCGGGCGCACCAGAAGCGGCAGTGCGGCCATGAACCACGTCTCCTACAGCTGGGACTTCACGTTCCTTTGGCACTATCGCTGGCTGGTCCTGTGGGGGCTCGGGATCACCGTCGCCTATACGATCGTGACTATTCTGATCGGTGTGGCGATCGGTCTGGTCGTCGGTCTGTTGCGGCTGTCGCGGCGCAAGCTGCTGATCTTGCCGCTGACCGCCTATATCGAGGTCTTCCGCTGCACCCCGCTGCTGGTGCAGATCATCTGGTTCTACTACGCGCTGCCGGTGGTAACCGGGATCGACATACCGGGAGTTCTCGCCGCGGGACTCGTGCTGTCGCTTTATACCGGCGCCTTTTATGCGGAGATCGTGCGCGGCGGGGTCGAATCGATCGAACGCGGGCAATGGGATGCGGCGCGGGCGCTCGGGCTGCACCGCCTGCAGGCGCTGCGGCTGGTGATCGTGCCGCAGGCCCTGCGGCGGATGATCCCGCCGTTCATGAACCAGTCGATCA
>JAFAWI010000402.1 GCA_019241915.1 Alphaproteobacteria bacterium | reverse complement strand
ACCGAGGTGTCGAGCCCGCCCGAATAGGCGAGGACGACTTTCTTCACCGCACCCCGCGCTGCCGCGTCGCCCATGCGTTTTTCCTTGCAAAACCGGTAACGCCGGCTGAGAACGCCGAGATCATACGGCGGAGACAGACCGATGCGGTCGTTGTTTTGCACATGCATCGCGGCGGCAGCAATGGTGATCGCTTTGCCGATGGTGGCGGCCGCTCAATCGAGCGCCTACGACGGCGCGTATGTCGGCGTGTCGGGCAGCAACGGCCAAGGCGGCACGGTCAACTGCCCCGCAGTGTCGGCGCCCGCGCCGCTGACGATCTCGGGCGGCGCGATCACGTCCTCGGTGGCAGGCAGTTTTGAGGGTACCGTCGGCGCCGACGGCCGCGTTGTACTGCACGGCAAGGGCAATATTCGCTACGACGGCAAGATCGAAGGCGGCGCGCTCAGCGTCGGTGGCGGCACCTCTCGCTGCACCTTCAATTTTGTCTGGAGGAAACGCTGACGGCGCTCACAAGGCCGCCGGCACGGGCAGACGGCTGGCGCGAGACTTGACGCTGGCCGATTTCAACTGGCCGCACGCGGCGAGGATATCGCGGCCGCGCGGCGTGCGCACGGGCGCGGAGTACCCGGCGGCAAAAACGATATCCGAGAACGCAGCGATCGCCGCATCGCTCGCACATTCATAGGGAGCGCCGGGCCACGGGTTGAACGGGATCAGGTTGACCTTTGCCGGAATCCCCTTGAGCAGCCGCACGAGTTCGCGCGCCTCGGCGGGGCTGTCGTTCACCCCCTTGAGCATCACGTATTCGAACGTGATGCGGCGCGCGTTGCTCGAGCCCGGATAATTGCGGCAGGCCTCCAGCAGCGCGGCGAGCGGGTACTTTTTGTTGAGCGGCACCAGCACATCGCGCACGTCGTCGCGGACCGCGTGCAGCGAAATCGCCAAGTTGACCCCGATCTCGGCACCGCAGCGCGCGATCATGGGGACGACGCCGGCGGTGGACAACGTGATTTTGCGCCGCGAGATCGCCAACCCCTCCGGGTCCATCACGATCTTCATCGCCGCTGCGACGTTGTCGAAATTGTAGAGCGGCTCGCCCATGCCCATCAGCACGATGTTGGTGAGTTCGCGCTCGTCCTTTGACGAGGGCCATTCGCCGAGCGCGTCGCGCGCCAGCATCACCTGCCCGACGATCTCCGCCGCGCCAAGATTGCGCACCAAGCGCTGCGTGCCGGTATGACAAAAGCGGCAGGTCAGCGTGCAGCCGACCTGCGATGACACGCACAGGGTTCCGCGATCCTCCTCCGGAATGTGGACGGTTTCCACCTCATGGCCGTCGGCGAGGCGCAGCAGCCATTTGCGCGTGCCGTCGCGCGAGGTTTGCGCCGCGGCAATACTCGGCCGGTCCAGCGTATAGCGGGCGGCCAATACCTCGCGAAAGCCCCTCGCAAGGCTGCTCATCGCCGCGAAATCGGTGGCGCCGCGGTGATAGATCCAATGCCAGAGCTGGCGCGCCCGAAACGGCTCGGCACCAAGCAAGGCCAGTTCGGCGGCCAGTTCGGCCCGGCCGAGACCGGCCAGCGATTTTTTGCTGTCGACAGTCATCTAGCGTTTTACGTCACAGGCCTTGTCGATCAGGTCGAGCGCCTTGGAAAATCCGGCCAACGAGTAGGTGTCCGTAGTCACCCGGCCCTTTTTTGCGGTTGCCTTGACCATCGCCCGCTTCTCCTTGGCAAGAGCCCCGACAATCGTTCGGTCGAGCTCCGATGTGCGTGCCCAGGCGGTGTCGTTCTTCGCGAACAACGTATACTTGTTCGGCCCGACCTCGAGCGTCACATCGTCGTCCTCGCTGAGCGGCATTCCCGTGTCGAAGCTCACGACGTTATCGACCTTGTCCTCGGTGCGATGGGTCACCATGGCCATCACCGGACGCTTGGCCGCGGCATCGGCGGCCTCGGGCTGGCCGACGACATAACAGACCTTGCCGGTCTTGTTTTGCGCAAGATAGGCGGTCCACGCACCCGCGTTGCCCAATGCTTTCGCCGGGCCGGGGTCCATCGCGGACCCGCCCGGCGCCGCCGCGGCGGCCGGCTTGGGTGCGCTCTTTTTCGCGGCTGCTGCGGCTGTCAGCGGCAAGATGACCGCGCAAACCGCGACGACCAGCAGCAACCCCGATTTCGTCATGCCAAAAAGATAAGGGCGCGCCACCCGCGTTGCCACCGGGCGGCCAAGAACTGCGGCCCTCCCCAGCAGCGGCAAAATTCGGCACAATGGCCGCCGATGGACGAGATTTGCCTGCGCACCGCGTACCCCGCGGATGCCGCTGGGATCGCCCGGCTCGATGTCGAGACCTGGCAGGCGACCTACGCCGGCATCCTCGGCACTCCGTATCTCGCGGGGCTGTCGCCGGCGCGGCGCGAGGCTGGATGGAGCAGCGTCATCGCCCGCGCGCCGCGCGACGTCCATCTGGCATTGGCCGGAGAGACCATCGTCGGCTTTGGCACTTGCGGCGCCTCGCGCAGCGATCCGGATTTTCCCGGCGAAATATTCACACTCTACGTCGCGCCCGACTGGCAAAACCAGGGCATCGGCCGCCGCCTGCTGCTGGCAATGTTCGCTCAGCTTGTCGATCGGGGCTACAACGCGGCGGTCATCTGGGTGCTGCGCGAGAACGCGTCGCGGTTTTTTTACCAGCGGCTCGGCGGCAGGGAGGTGCGGCGCAAGCTGCTGCCGTTCAACGGCACGCAGGTGCCGGCCTGCGGCTATGGCTGGGCCGATTTGCGCGGCTATCTGTCCGCCCGCACCGGCGCCGCCGAATCGGAGGGTTGACCGCGGCGCCGACTCGAAAGGCGCGGCTAACGAAAATGTGCCGGCGGAGGGCCCGCGAGCGCCCCGGCATCGCCGCCCTCTTGCCAATGACCGCTCTTCTTGAGCGCCGCGGCGACTTCGGGCGGCATGTATTTCTCGTCGTGTTTCGCCAGCACCGAGCTGGCGACAAACACGCCATCTTTGATCCGGCCCTCCGCGACGACGCCCTGCCCCTCGCGAAACAGATCGGGCAGAATGCCGTCGTAGCTGACCGCGATATCGGTCGCGCCGTCGGTGACGCGAAACGAGACGCGGCGGCCGTCTTCATGCGCAAGGCTCCGGTTCTCAACGAGACCGCCGATGCGGATGCGACCGGCGGCGATCGCTGGCCGCGCGGCCAGCTCGCTCGGGCTGTAGAAGAACACGAGGTTGTCGCGAAAAGCGGTCAATACCATAGCGGTCGCCGCGGCGAGCGCCGCCAGCCCGCAAACTGCGATGGCCAACCGCTTGCGCTTGCGCGTCATTGCCGGCCGGTCGTCCGCTGGATTCGGTCAAGTTCGCGCTCGCTGCGGCGGCAGCGAAGCCACGATTGCAGCGCGATCCCGCCGAGCAGCGCCGCGGCGATGCCGTAGGCGGGCCACACATAGGCGGCGTAGCCGCCCATCGCAGCCCAGGCGGCAAGCGTCATCGCAGCACCGGCGCGGCGCCGGTGGAAACCGGGTCGGCCCGGCGCGGCGGCGCGGCGAGCCGCAACGCCCGCGCCTTGCGCTCGTTGAGCGTCGCGCGCATCCGCAACAACAGCAACGCGGCGAACAGCAGCACAAAAGCGAGCGTCATGACGAGCAGCGGCACCAGCATCGACCGATCGATCGTCGGTCCACCCATGCGCAGGATGCTGGCCGGCTGGTGCAGCGTGTTCCACCAGTTGACCGAGAACTTGATGATCGGCAGGTCGATGACGCCGACCAGCGCCAGCACCGCGCCGGCGCGGGCACCACGTGCCGGATCCTCGAACGCGTTCACCAGCGCGATATAGCCCAGATAGAGGAAGAACAGCACCAGCACCGAGGTCAGGCGGGCGTCCCACACCCACCACGCGCCCCACATCGGCTTGCCCCAGAGCGAGCCGGTGGCGAGGCAAACCAAGGTGAACGCGGCACCGATCGGCGCCGCCGCTTGCGCCGCGACATCAGCCAACGGATGGCGCCAGACCAGCGCGACAAAGCTCGCCAGCGCGATCAGGTAATACACCCCCTCGGCCAGGATGGCCGACGGCACGTGCACAAACATGATGCGCACGCTTTCGCCCTGCTGGTAATCGGGCGGCGCAACCGCCAGAGCCAGGTACAGGCCAATAGCCAGCGCCGCGATGCCCGATGCGGCGACAAACCGCCACGCGCGGCCGCTCACCCGCATAAAGCGCGCCGGATTGGCCAGGTAGGCGAACATGTTTCAGTGTACCCCAAAAGGCGCCTAGTCGAGCGCCTGCCGCAATGCCGCGGCCGCCGCAACCGGCGCCAGCGGCAGCGCCGCCACCGTGACGGCGCCGAGAAGCAACAGATGGGGCCGCGCTCCGGTGCCGGCAATTCCGGCCTCGACCGCGCCGGCTCCAAAGATCAGCACGGGCAGGTAAAGCGGCAGGACCAGCAGCGATGACAGGATCCCGGGCCGCCGCGCGCCGAGCGTCAAGGCCGCCACGATGGCACCCAACAGGCTCAGCGCCGGCGTGCCGATCAATAGACCGAGCGCGAGCAGCACCGTCGCCTGTGCTTCGAGATCGACGAGCGCCGCGAGGCAGGGACTGATCAATGTCAGCGGCAATCCGGTCGTCGCCCAGTGGGCGGCGCACTTGGCGGCGGCCACACCCTCAAGCGGCATTGCCGACAACGCCAGTAGATCGAGCGTACCATCGGCGTAGTCGGCGGCGAACAACCGGTCGAGGCTCAGCACGGCGGCGAGCAGCGCCGCCACCCAGACGATCCCGGCGCCGATCCGCCGCAGCACCTCGGCCTCGGGTCCCACGCCGAGCGGAAAGAGCACGACGGCCAGGACAAAGAACCCGAGCACAAGGCCGATCTCGCCGCCCTGGCGCACCGCCAGCAACAGTTCGCGCCGGAACAGGCCGGCATAGGCGCGCATCGGCTCAGAAGCCGGCCACGGGATCGCTCGGTGCGGCGGCGGCGCCCGCCGCGAACGGCTCGAGCGACAGCGCCGCGGCATCCGGCAGCGCCAGGCGCTGATGGGTCGCGATCACCACGCGGCCGCCCTCAGCCCGGTGCGCCGCCAAGGCCGCCATCAGCCGCGCCTCGCCGTCGGCGTCGAGCGACGCGGTCGGTTCGTCGAGCAGCCAAAGCGGCGCCGGCGCCGCAAGGAGACGCGCCAGCGCGAGGCGCCGGCGCTGCCCGGCCGACAACCACCGGCACGGCAGGTCGCGCAAGCCGTCGAGGCCAAACGCCGCCAAGGCGGCTTCGACATGCGGCTGCGTCGCGTCGCGTGTGGCCGCCCACAGCGCCAGCGTCTCCTCGACCGCGAGCGACGGCTTGATCGCATCGAGGTGGCCGGCATAGTGCAGCCGCCGCCGGTATTCCGCCGGATCGTCCGCGACGCGCAGCGGCCCCCAGCGAATCTCTCCCGCGGCCGGAAGCAAAAGCAGCGCGAGCAGCCGGAGCAGGCTCGACTTGCCGCTGCCGTTGGGGCCGGTCAAGACCAGCGCTCCGCCCGCCGGAACCCCAACATCGAGGCCGACAAAGACCATGCGCTCGCCGCGCCGGCAAGCCAATCCCTCGGCGACCAGATCGCCATCGTCTGCGGCGAACCTGCTCACCGCCGATGGAGACAAAAAAAGGCGGCTCCGGGCGTGATCGCCGGAGCCGCATGGCTTCCGTCCGAACGGATCGGACGGATGCAAGGTTTGGGGGACAAACCGTAAGGACTCGCCTTACACATGCGATCATGCCGAGCGATTGCGTCGCCGAGTTGAACAAATTGGGGCGTTTTGATGATCCGTGGCCGGGGTTCTAGCCGATCGGCCGGCGATCGTCGATCAGCTTCCCGTCCTGCGGCAGGCTGCCGGGCGGCACCGCGCGGACCTCGCCGCGCAGCTTGGTGACCGCCTGAAGCGTGGCCGCGATCGCCTCGCTCCCCGCCGCATCTTCGGATTCGATCAGCAGCGTCATTGCGTCGGCGCTTTGCGGCCGCTCGATGACGAGCCGCGCGCGCCCCATTGCGGGATGGCGCCGCAGCACTTCCATCACCTGCGACGGATGGACGAACATCCCGCGCACTTTCGCCGACTGGTCGGCGCGGCCAAGCCACCCCTTGATGCGGTGATTGGTGCGCCCGCACGGGCTCGGCTCGGTCAGCAGCGCTGACAGGTCGCCGGTGGCGAATCGGATCAGCGGGTATTCGGGCGTCAGTGCGGTGACCACGACCTCGCCGACCTCGCCCGGCGGCACCGGCGTCGTCCCTCCGGGCTCGACGATTTCCAAGATGACGCCCTCGTCCACCACCATTCCGTCGCACAGGCTGCCGTCCTCGGCGACGGTCTCATAGGCGATGAGCCCGACATCGGCGGTCCCGTAACACTGCAGCGCGGCGATCCCGCGGCCTCGAAACTCCTCGCGCAAAACTGCCGGAAACGCCTCCGCGCCGACCAACGCCTTTTTTAACGAACTCGCATCGGTCGCGGTTTGGCGGGCGCGGTCGAGCAAGATTTTCAGGAACGAGGGCGTGCCGACATAGGCGACGGGGCGCAGATCCGCAATGGTGCGCAATTGCTGCTCGGTCTGGCCGGTGCCGGCCGGGATTACCGGGCAGCCGAGCGCCGCGGCGGCGCTCTCCAGCATCGCGCCTGCGGGTGTCAGGTGATACGAGAAGGTGTTGTGGATGAGATCGCCGGGGCGAATTCCGGCAGCGTAGAGCGCCCGCGCCATGCGGTAAAAATCGGCGCGACGCGCCTCGATCTCGTAAATCGGCCCGGGCGACGCAAAGACCCGGGCGACCGCGCTCAACGGTACTGTGGCAAAGCCGCCGAGCGGCGGTTGCCGCCGCTGTACCTCGATAAGCTCGGACTTGCGGGTCAGCGGGAGCCGCGCCAGCGCCTCCCGGCTGACGATGGCCGCCGGGTCGACACCGGCAAGCCGGTCGCGGTAACCCGGTGCGTCCTGCCGCGCGACGGCGACGATCCGCGGCAGGGCGGCCATCTGAGCCGCCTCGCGTTCGGCCGGATCGCGATGTTCCGCGGGATCGTAGAATTCTGCAGCCACACGAACCTCGCCTTGGCTCGCATCCATCTACACCGAGGCCGCCTCGGCTGCCAAGGATCGCGCCCAAGGATCGCGCCGGGCAAGAAAAACCCGCCGGCGCTGCGCCGGCGGGTTTCTGCTCTCCGTTGGGCGATGCGCCTGGCCTAGAAGCGGAACGCCATCTTGCTGATCAGCACGTTCATCGTCGCGGTCGAGTTGTTGAGCACGGTGCGCTGGCCCCAGGTGTATTCGATGCCGAGATCGATCGACGACACCGGGTTCCAGATCAGGTTGACGTGGCCCATCATCAACTCCTTGTTGATCGCCGCGGCCTGCCCGGTCTTGCCCGCGGCGCCGGCGCAGCTGGCGACCGCGTTGACCAGCGTGCACGGGATGCCCCAATGCGCGTTGAA
>JAFAWI010000074.1 GCA_019241915.1 Alphaproteobacteria bacterium | reverse complement strand
CGAGCCGCTTGTCGGGCGGGACGCGCGGCACGCTCTCGAACGCCAAGGTGAGCGCGATGATGGTCTCGGGCAGCGAGCCGAATTGCTGGGCGTGCTCGATCACCTGCGGCGGCACGAGCTCGCTCATCCTGGTGAGAAAGATCGCGGTGCCGGGGACCCGCAAGACCTTGCGGCGGCGCAGCCAAGCGCGAAACCGGCCCGGCGTCATCGCCTGCGAGACCTGCTTTTGGTGCGCGGCATCGACCCCAGCGTGCCAGGTCGTCATCACCACAAAGACGATGGCGCCAAAGGTCAGCGGAACCCAGCCGCCGTCTGCGATCTTCAGCAGGTTTGCCGCAAAGAACACCAGGTCGACCAACAGGAACGTCCCGGCGACCCCCGCCGCCAACGGCATCGCCCATCTCCACTGCTCGCGCATCAGCGTGTAGAGCAGCGCGGTCGTCAGCATCATGGTGGTCGAAACGGCGGTGCCGTAGGCGCCGGCCAGCCTTTCGGAGCTGCCGAACCCGATGGTCAACAACACCGTGAGCAGCATCATGGCCCAGTTGACGACGGGCACGTAGATCTGGCCGTACTCGGTATCCGAGGTCTGGCGGATCACCAGACCCGGAAACCACCCCAGCTGCATCGCCTGGCGGGTGAGCGAGAACGAACCGGTGATGATCGCCTGACTGGCGATGATCGTCGCCGCCGTCGCCAGCAAGACCAGAGGATAAAGCGCCCAGTCCGGCGCCAGCCTGAAGAACGGACTGCCCTCGCCGGGTTCGGCGATCATCAGCGCCGTCTGCCCGGCATAATTGAGCAGCAGCGCGGGCAAGACGACGACATACCAGGTGATGCGCACCGGGTTGCGGCCGACATGGCCCATGTCGGCGTACAGGGCCTCGCCGCCGGTGATGGCGAGAAACACGCCGCCGAGGATCGTGAAGCCGCGCCACCCGTCGGTGGCAAGAAAGTGGATGCCGTGAAGCGGATTGACCGCTGCGATGACCGCCGGGTGACGCACGATCCCGCCAATGCCGAGCGCCGCAATCACCACGAACCACACGAGCATGACCGGACCCAGTACAGCCCCAAGCGCCGCGGTTCCGCGGTGCTGGACCATGAAGAGCGCGACCAGGATCGCTACCGAAATCGGCATGACGTAGGGCTTCAGGGCATCGCTGGCGACATTGACCCCTTCGATGGCGCTGAGCACCGAGATCGCCGGGGTGATGATGCCATCGCCGTAGATGAGCGCGGCGCCGAACAGGCCCATCATGACAAGCGCCGGCGCCCGCCCATAGCCGCGGCCGGCGACCAGCGACATCAGTGCCAGGATGCCGCCCTCACCGTGGTTGTCGGCCCGCATCACGAAGAGGCAGTACTTGACCGACACGGTAATCAGCAGCGCCCAGAAGATCAGCGACAGGATGCCAAGCCCTATTTCCGGGGAAAATTTGCCGCCGATGCTCTCGATGATTGCTGGCATCGTGTAGAGCGGGCTTGTGCCAAGGTCGCCGTAGACGATACCCAGCGCGGCGAGCGCCGCAGCGGCGGTGACCGGATGCTCGATCGATGACGCCGGCTTAGGTTTTTCGACTTGCGCGACATCGGTCATTGGCTCCCCCTCTGCCGCGTTCGCGGGTCGCACAGCTTAACCGACATGCGCCCGTATCGCCGCTTCTGACGCACGCTCAGGTCAAATTCCCATCGTCATGCCATGGGGAGCCGCCTGGCGGAGCGGACGGCAGGGGCTGCTGCCGGCATCTGACCGACCTGCCCGTCGACGTGCCGCGTGGACGCACTTGCGCGAGCGCGTCCAGGAATAGCAAGCCGTGCCGAAAATAAGGCTCCAATAAATCCGGCGGACGCGTGTGGGATCAACGTCCCTCGCCGCGGCTGCGCAGCGAATCGAGCAGCCCGGCCGAAGCCGCGCCGAGAAGGCCAGCGGATGCGCGGCATTGGAGCAGTCGATCAATTCGAATGGCCGGTTTTCGCCGGACCGGAGACCTCTGGCTCGTCGTTTATTTGTTCGCGTTGCAGCCGGTGATGAAGCCGGGAACCCAGCTCTGCTGCACGGCCCTTCTGCGTTTGAGACGATCCGCAGCTACAGCCATACCGCGGCGGCGAGCATGCCGGGTTGGTTGGCGCCTTGCGGCGCGCCGCCACGGCCGACGGCAACAGCGCGGTCGCTGCGGCAGCGAAGGCGGCCTGAACCCGTATTCGCTGCCAAGCCTGTTTACAACTTAATTGGTCCGCTCGAGCTGTACGATTTCGTCCTTGATGCGGAGTTTTTGGCGCTTCAGATCGTAAATCGCCGCCTGATCGGGAAGCGGCCGGTGGATTTCTTCATCGAGAGCGCGTTCGAGCGATGCGTGCTTTTCTTTGAGTGCCTCGATGCGATCGTGCTGCGACATGCAGTATCCTCCTGTGACACTCCCAAGGCCGATGGTAGCGTCGGGCCGATCTTTGGAACAGCGGTTTCGACCGTCGCCGACAGCTGCTTCGCCAAGTTATGTGATGTCGAGCGGATCGTGTTGAAGGGGCCGTAATGCGACAAGGCAAACACCCAGCGCGCCTCGTCGTCGGGATCAGCGGCGCCTCGGGCGCGATCTATGGCGCCCGGCTGTTGACATTGCTGCAACAGCTTCCGGTCGAGACCCATCTTGTGGTCAGTCGCTCGGCCGAAATGACGCTGGCGCTCGAAACCGATTTGAAGCCAGCCGACTTGCGAAGCCGGGCCGCGGCGGTCTATGCGATCGGCGATATGGCGGCGCCGATCGCCTCGGGCTCGTTTCAAACGCTGGGCATGATCGTCGTACCGTGCTCGATCCGCAGCATGAGCGAGATCGCCTCCGGTGTGACCACCACGCTGCTCACCCGCGCCGCCGATGTCGTGCTCAAGGAGCGCCGGCGGCTGGTGCTGGCGGTGCGCGAGACGCCGCTGCACAGCGGGCACCTCCGCACCATGGCGGCGCTATCCGACATGGGCGCGGTAATCGCGCCGCCGGTACCGGCGTTCTACGCCAAGCCGGCGACAATTGACCAGATGGTCGACCACACGTTGGGCCGCCTCCTCGATCTGTTTGGTTTGGATAGCGGCACCGTGTGTCGATGGGGCGAATCGGGCCAACGGAGCTAAAAAAGGCTCGCCACAATCGCGCGGGTTTCCGGCGCAGCAACATCACCCCCCAGGACCAGACGGAGGTTGTCCTCGACCAGCGCCGCGACCGCCGCACCGGCATCGGACGGTCCGTCTTGGGCGACTGCCGCCAGCCGCGCTTGCGCGCGCCGCTCCGCAGCAACCTCCAGTGACTGCAGGCGCCGCCGGATAGCCTGCACATCGGGGTCCGAGTGGTCCTTTAAGGCCCGCCGCAGGCGCCGCACCGGACCGACAAGATCGTGTTCGAAGCCGGCGACGGCGCTGCGGGCGCGGCCCATCGCCCGGGGATCGAGCCGCTGCCGGCGGCAGAGTGCGTGCCAAAGCGCGAACAGCACCAGGTTGACGTTGTGACCGCGGCGGTCCTGCAAGCCGATCAGCGCCTGGGCGACGCCTTCCCGGGCGTAGGCCATCAGCGAGAACCGCCAGAATGCCTCCGCCATCTCTTCTTTGGCCATCCGTCTACCCGAAAAGGAAAGCCGGGGCACAGCACACGTCCGCTGTGCTATAATGAGCCCGCTCGAGCGCCCCGTCGCGAGCGCTCAGGCAACCAAACCGAATCTCTGGCGCCGACCCCGATGGATCTCGATGTCGAAGCCTTGAAGGCGAAATTGGCCGCCTTGACGCTCGAACACCGCGATCTCGATGACGTAATCGCACGAATCGCCGAGAATGCGCCGTTCGATCAGCTGCAGCTCCAGCGCCTGAAAAAACGCAAACTGGCACTGAAGGACCAGATCTCCAAAATCGAAAGCGAGCTGCTGCCCGATATCATCGCCTGAGCTAAAGGGCGGCTCAGCCGGCGCGCGCGACGCGGCGCTTCTGGCTGTACATCGCCTTGTCCGCAGCTTCGATGGCGATTTGCGCATCGTCGCTGCCGCTAAACGAGTAGACGCCGTAGGCGGCGCTGACCGGAATGTCGAGCTGCCCCCAGCGCAGCGGGGCTGAACCGATCGCTTCGGCCAGTGCGACCGCCTTCGAGGCCGCTTGCTCCTGGGTGGTCTGAGCCAGGATAACGCCGAACTCGTCGCCGCCGAGACGGCCGACGATGTCGCTGGAACGCACATTATCGCGCAGGATGGCGGCGATATGGCGCAAGGCCGCATCGCCAGCCGGATGACCGTGCGTGTCATTGATCTGCTTCATGCCATTGACATCGAAGTAGATCACGCTCGATGGCGGTCCATAGCGCCGGGTGAACGCGATCATCCGCGACAGTTCGCGCACAAAAGCACGGCGATTCGCGATGGGTGCCAGCGAATCTTCGTCCGCCAAGCGCTCCAATTGAGCGATCCGCGTGCGCGCCTCGGCCAGTTCTTGGCGCAGCGCCGCGTTTTCCGCCTGCAAACCGAGCAAGGCGGCGTGCAGCTCCGGGGACAGCGCGCTGAGATCTACCCCCGCGAGGTGCGGCGCATTTTTACCGCGCGGCGACCCCGAGACGCGGTCGGCCACCCGCCGCCCCCGAGGGGCGCCAGCCGTAACCGCCTTTAGCCGACCCGTCGCCACTCGCTGTTCCCCGTCCGGCGCACCGAAATCTCCCGTTGTCTATAAACCAGCAGCGGCGCGGCGCAACATGCTAGTTTTTGCCTTTGAACTGACGGGCGACAGGGCCCGGCGCGGCTTGTGCGCCGAGGGCGCGATCCTATAATGCGCAACTCTCGCAACGACTGTCAGAGACGGCGGTATGGCCGAATCCGGTGGCGCGGCCGGCATAGTCCCCGTCGGCATCATCATGGGCAGCCAATCCGATTGGGACACCATGCAGCACGCCGGGCAGACGCTCGACAAGCTCGGGGTCGCTTACGAGACACGGATCGTCTCGGCGCACCGGACGCCAAAGCGACTTTACGACTACGCCACCGCGGCCCGCGAACGGGGCTTGAGGCTGATCATCGCCGGCGCCGGTGGCGCGGCGCATTTGCCGGGCATGGCGGCGGCTCTCACATCGCTGCCGGTACTCGGCGTGCCGGTGCAGAGCCGGGCGCTGCACGGCCTCGACAGCCTGCTGTCGATCGTGCAGATGCCGCCCGGAGTGCCGGTTGCCACATTTGCGATCGGGCAGAGCGGCGCGATAAACGCCGCTTTGTTCGCTGCTGCGATGCTGGCGGCGGACAACCCGCAGATTGCCGCCGCGCTTGAGCGCTGGCGCCAGAACCAGACCGACGCGGTGGCAGACAGACCGGTCTGACCCCTTGTACCTCCTGGTCACGATCCCATGCTGACGCCCGGCGCCTCGATCGGGATTCTCGGCGGCGGCCAGCTCGGCCGGATGACGGCGATGGCCGCCACCCGGCTCGGCTACCGGATCCATGTCTATGCCACCGAAGCGGACAGTCCGGCAGCGCAGGTCGCTGCGGAGGCCACGGTCGGCGGCTATGGCGATGGCGCGAAACTCGACGCCTTTGCCGAAAGCGTCGACGTCGCGACCTTCGAGTTCGAAAACATTCCAGCCAATGCGGTGCGGCGGGTGGCATCGCTCACGCCCGTCCTGCCGCGGCCGGAGATTCTCGAGATCAGCCAGCACCGCCTCAACGAAAAGAACTTTCTGCGCAGCATTGGCGTCGCGACCACCGACTTCCAAGACGTTGCCGACGTGGCGGCGCTGGCGCGAGCCGTCGGATCACTCAAGCGCCGGGCCGTGTTGAAGAGCGTGCGCATGGGCTACGACGGCAAGGGGCAAGTCGCCATCGATCCCGGCACCGATGCGGCACAAGCATGGGCGGCGATGGGCGCCTCGCACGGCATCCTCGAAGCGTTTGTCGACTTTCGCTGCGAGGTTTCGGTCATCGTCGCGCGTAGCGCAGACGGCGACACGGTCTTCTACCCACCGGTCGAAAACCGCCACGTCAACCACATCCTCGATACGACGGTCGCACCGGCGCGGCTATCGCCGGAAACCGCCCGCGCCGCCGAGGCGATCGCTCGCGAAATCGCGACTCGGCTCGATCTGGTCGGCGTGCTGGCGGTTGAGATGTTCGTCACCCGCAGCGGCGATATTCTTGTCAATGAGTTGGCGCCGCGGCCGCACAATTCCGGCCATTGGACAATCGACGCCTGCGCCACGAGCCAATTCGAGCAGTTGGTGCGGGCGATTTGCGGATTGCCGCTCGGCTCTACCGAACGGCACAGCGATGCGGTGATGAAAAACCTGATCGGCGAGGATGTCCGGCTATGGCCTCAGGCGCTCGCCGACCCCACGGCGCGGCTGCACCTGTACGGCAAGCGCACCATCCGGCCCGGCCGCAAAATGGGTCACGTCACACGACTGCTGCCGCGCCGAATTTGATAGGTAAAGTTGGCGCGGGCGCGGCGATCAATCGACCTTCACCGGTATATCCTGCGCGGTCGCGCTGGCGTTGGCCATCCAGGCTGGGCCAGGTCCGGAGTCGCCCGCGTCGTCCTCGGCAGAATCGAAGACAGCCACGCGGTTCCGACCGGCATTCTTCGCCATGTACAGGGCGCGATCGGCGCGCAGAATCATCTTATCACCCGCGTCCGCTGCCCCGCACCGAGCGGTCAAGCCGGCACTGCAGGTGACGGTGACAGTCGTCTCACTGAGCTCGACCTTCACGGTGGTCCGGACGTCCGCGCAGACCCGGTCGATGACGCGTTTGCCCGCGTCGAGGTCGGCGCCGGGCAGCAGGACCGTGAATTCCTCACCACCGATCCGGGCGATGCAGTCATAGGCGCGCACCGATTTTAACAGCGACTGCGCCACCCCATGGATCACCCGGTCGCCGATCGGATGGCCCCAACGGTCGTTGACCTGCTTGAAATGGTCGATGTCAAGGATCGCCAGCGACAGCGGCAAGTGCAGCCGCTGCGCACGCGACAACTCGCGTTGCAGCGTTTGCTCGAAATAGCGACGGTTGGCCAGCTTTGTCAGCGGATCGACATAGGCGAGCTGCTCGAGCTGCGCCTCGTGCCGCACCTCGTTTGTGACATCCCGCTCGATCGCAGCAAACCGGCGGATCTCGCCGTCAAAGCCGGGGAGAGGCACGATGTTGACATCGACCCAGACCGGCCGTCCGGCCTTGTTGTAATTGAGGATGCGTCGACGGATCGAGCTGCCCCCGTGCACCACGGCACTGATTTCGCGGATCGTGTCGGCGCAGGTCTCCGGTCCTTGCAGCAACCGCGGCGACCGGCCGACGACTTCATCTGCGGCGTAGCCGAAAATGCGGCTAAAGGCAGCGTTGGTGTAGATGATTCGGAAACCCGGACCGGTCTCCGGATTGATTTCGGCGACCATGACCGCGTCATTGGCCTCGTTGACGATCCTCTCGAACACGAGACCTCCGCTGACGTTGATAGCCGTTCTGCCGGGCCGAGAGTGCCCCTCCCGGTGTTTATTTCGCCCCCCGTATAAGTTGGAGCTTCTTGAAAAAGTCCTAAATTTTTTTCCCGCCCTGGAAACGGCTGTGCCGCCTGCGGCTGCGGCATCGGCGCCTTCCCCGGCAGCGGCCGCAATCGGCGCGCGGGAATCGCGCGGCAGCCGCGCTACCGCGACCCCGCCTCGGCCGGCGAGCAACCCAGCCCGGAACACCGACAAACGTCAGCCACATTGTCAGCCCGAAGAGAAACCTCGATCGTACGGACGATGGCCATAACCGCTCCGGCTCGTTTTTCTGCCAGCCCCATCCTGGAAGGCGCTGCGCTCGGCGAGGGTCGGCAGCTGACCGTTGCACGGCTTGCCGAGGCAGTCTCTATGCTGCGCGGCTTGCAGCGCCGTCACCGCCGCGAATCATCGCCGCTCGAATGGGCGATGTTGCAAAACAACCTCGGAAATGCTTTGCGGCGATTGGGCGAGCGGGAGACCGGAACGGACCGTGTTGCCGAGGCCGTTGCCGCCTATCGCGAAGCGCTGAGCGTCTACACGCGGCCGCGCTTGCCGCTTGAATGGGCGATGACGCAGAACAACCTCGGCGCCGCGCTGCGGCTGCTCGGCGAGCGGGAGCCTGGGGCCGCACGCCTGCACGAGGCGGTGGCCGCCTATCGCGAGGCGCTTCAGGAGTACCGCCCGGAACGGATGCCGCTCGATTGGGCGATGACGCTGCACAACCTCGGCGCCGCGCTGTGCAGTCTCGGGGAGCGCGAGGCCGACACGAAAGCCTTCGAAGAGGCCGTGACCGTGCACCGGCAGGCCCTGCGCGTACGGACCCGGGCCCGCACCCCGCTGGAGTGGGCGTTGACCCAAGCCACCTTGGGTCATGCGCTCGCGACGCTGGGCGAGCGCGCTGGCGATGGGCGCATCCTGCGAGAGGCGTCCGCCGCCTATCGTGAGGCGCTCAGCGAATATCGGCGGGAGCGCAATCCGCTGGAATGGGCACGCGGGCTCGGCGGTCTTGGCAACGTGCTGTCGAGCCTCGGCGAACTCGAACACGATCCGCGACCGCTGCGCGAAGCCGTGGCGGCTTACCGGCAGGCCTTGCGCGAGGTGTCGCGCGCGACAGCGCGGCTCGACTGGGCAATGTTGCACAACAATCTTGGCAATGCGTTGGCGCGGCTGAACGAGCAGGAGGTCCACGGCGACGGGATGATCGACGCCGCGGAATGCTATCGCGAGGCGCTGGGCGAGTGCCCGCATGCGCGGGCGCCGCTGCAATGGGCGATCGTCCGCAACAATTTGGGCGGCGCCCTGCTGCGGCTGGGCGAGGGAGAGACCGGCACATCCCGGCTCGAAGCGGCGCTCGGGTCGTTCAACGATGCGACCGCTGTCTTCATGCGCACCGGCACGCTTTACTACCTCGGGCGCTGCTGGGAAAATCGTGAGCGGGCGCTGGGCGTGCTGGCGGAACGGCGCGCAGCGTCGCGGCCCAGGCTGCGGGCAGCCGCGATCCTTTAACCCGACAGAGCCGCCTACGCGGCCGCGGAGGTCGTTAGACCCCTTGATCCTGATCGACCGATGGAAGCTCGGCCGGTTCGGACCGCTTCGCCGGACTGCCCGCACCGCGGCGCCGATGCGCCGCAAGCTGCGTCACCGCCGCACCGCCGCCGAACACCGCATCGATAGCCGCCAGCAGGCGCTTCGGTTCGACCGGCTTGGTCAGTATTGCGTCGATGCCAATGTCGCGCGCGAGCCGTCGTGCCGTCGCGGGCGGGTCGTTCGACAACGCAACGATCGATGTGCGCGGGCGGGTCCGCCGGCAGCGGCGCGCGGCCTCCCAGTCGGCTTCTGACGAACTCGTCAGGTCCAGCAGCAACAGGTCGATCTCCTGCGTCGAGACAATGCGCAGGCTCGCTGCGGTGCTGTCGGCCAGATGCACCGAGTGGCCGGCGCGCTCAAGCAACGACGCCATCAGCTTGCGATTGGCGGTATTTCCCGTCGCAACCAGAACCTCGCGCCGCCGCGGGGCCGTCCCCGCAGGCCCCGGTCCGGCTGCGAACGCGCCTGCCGGCAGCGGCGGAGCAGCCATATCTTCGATCTCGGCCGGCGGTCGGGCCCGCGCCGCGACCGCAGGCGGCTGAGACTCCTCATCGGCTGCGGAGGCGAGAAACCAGTCTTCGGGTTCGAGCCACAGCGCATGCAGCGCGCCACGCAGCCCATCCAGGTTGAACGGTGCCGGCAGAATGCCGTCGATCTCGTCCGCGGCCAAACCGACAACGCTGTCGATCCGAGCTTCGTCGACGACAAACAGTATCTGAGGCCGCGATGCCGGGGTCAGCGACAGCGCGCGGTGGGCCCAGTTGAGGGCAGGCAATATGTCTCCGCGCCCGTCGAGTACGATCACCGGACGTCGCGCCGGCGGCGGCATCGCCGCAAGGTAATCGTGCGCCGCCGCGGCGGCGCCGATCCACCGCGGCGAGGCGCGCCACGCTTCGAACGGTTCGAACAGCTCGCCGACAAGATCGGCGTCCCCGGTAACAATCAACACCGGCAGTTGTGCAAGATCGAGCGGCGGCCGTGCCGCCGTTTGATCGATCGCGAACGGCAACTCGGCGCGCAGCACCAGGCCGCCCGCGCCGGCTTGCATTTCGACGCAGCCGCCCATCAGACCCGCCATCCGCTCTGCGACCGACAGCGCCAAATGTCGACCGATCGCGACCTCTGGCGGATCGTCTTCATTGTCCAGACGGTTGTCGAGTTCGCTGGTCGTCACCTTGAAACCGACTGTAACCCGTTCCGCCTCGGCCGCCGCCGCATCGAGCTCGATGTGGACTTTGCTTCCGGCTGAGGCGTGGCAGATCGTGTTGGTGACCAGGCAGCTGAAAATCTGCCTCACTTCATTGGGCCAGCCGCGCAGCAGGAATGGCAGCAGCGGGTCGATCCGCAGAGCGAGTGCGATGCCCCGCTCGCCGGCCGTAGGCCGAAGCGAAGCGACCAGCCCGTTGACCAACCGATAAACGTCGAAGGAGCGCGCCTCGGGGGCAAACGTGCCGGAGTCGATCTTGACGTAATTGAGGACGTCGTCGAGCTGAAGCAGCATGGCGCGCGCCAAGACCCGGATACGCGCCGCCTCCGAGGGACCCGGCTCACCCGTCGCCCCAAGCCGGGCGAGGCTGCGCAGCGGTGTCCGCAAATCCTCGCCGAGCGCCGCCAAAAACCGGTTCTTTGCCGTATTCGCCCTCTCCGCTTCGCGCGCCGCACCGGCAAAACGCCGCAGCAGCATTCCGACATAGGCCGGCAGCGCCGTCATCGCGATCAGGATGCCGGCGGCCATCAGCGGGTTCGCCTGCCAAAACGGCGCCGCCGAGACGACCAGAGCAAAGCCGCAAGCCCCGAGCGCCACGACCGCCGTCAGCCGCCGCCAGTCTCCTACCCGGCCGTTGCTGATGGCGATATAGGGATAGAGCAGCGCCAGCGGCGCGGCCGGAAGGTCGCCAGCGGCAAGCAGGATCGACAGCAGGGCCGCATCCGACACCGAGGCGACCCAGCGGCGCAGCGCCGAGGCGCGCGGGTCCAGAATAGCGCCAAGCAGAAAAAGCCATCCCGAAGCAAGGTTCAACGCCGCGACCGGCACGGCCCGCGCCGCGCCCGCTACCGTCGGCGACAGCACGGTCGCCCCGATCAGGTACGCAAATGCGAGCCCGTTCAGCAGAACCCGTGCCACGATCTGGAAAGCCTCGTGGTCGGTCAGTCGCCGGAACCGCCCGACAACCGCCTCGAAGCCTTGCAGCGCGACCGTTACGGCAACCAGCGCCGGCACGAACAGCAGCGCCGCGAGCAGCACAACGGCGGTCTGCGGCGTGCCGAGGATCGCCAATCCGCCCGGCAGCGCGACCAGCCCGGCCGGCGGCAACGCGGCGGCGAGGCCGATCGCGAAAGCGACAGGCAACGGGCCCCGAAGCGGCTGGCGGGTCGGCACGGGTTTGAGTTTATAAAAAGCGCGGTCGCGTTGCATTTCGCTGCGACGGCGTGCCGAACACGGCGGCAGAACCCGGCGCTCGCCTCACTTCCGCGGATCGCCGCGGGACGAATCGCGACGCACCGCCCGGAAGCAGCCCACGGCGTGCGCGAATCGCGCGAGCGGGAGGTTCGTTGGGCGGCGCCGGGAGTGCGGGTTTCGCCAGCGACGTGCTTAAGGCAGCATGAGCATACCGACCTTGAACACCGAGAGGATGGCGGGATCGCTGATCGGAATCTGTTCCTCGGGGTTGTACATCTTGAGCATCAGCGCACCGATGCCGTCGCCGATCACCATCGCAGCATCGGCACTGCCGTCCTTGCGGACGAGGAAGACGATGTCGCCCATCGCCGCCGGCACTGCGGGGTCCACATAGGCAAGCGCATTCGGACGCAGCAGCACGCCGAGCCGCTGCGAATAATTGCGTACGATAAAGCCCTCCCTGCCCGGCTTCAGCAAGTCGCCAACCGCGATGCTGTCCACCGCCGCGTCGCGGTCTATTGTGAAGCGCCGGGTGCCGCGGCCGGCCGGCTTCAACTCGCCGTGAACCGGCAGTGCGGCGTCGGCCTCGGCCGGAGCCGCCGGGCTGTACCTGATACTCCGTTGCAGCGCGTACCGTTCGAGTGCTCCGAGGCGGCCCCATTTGCCGCCGTCCTTGAGCAGCGACCGCGGCACGCGCGGCAAGAGCTGCTCGACCGGGATGCCGGACTTCAGCCGCTCCAGATTATCCGCCGTGCGGCGCTCGAACAGCGCGACCAGGGCCTTGGCACTCAACCCATAAAGCGTCGCGACCTTGTCGATCTCGTCCGCTTGGATCATGCGGCTCGCCATCTCCATGCGGTGATAGACAGACAGGGTCATGCCGATGGCGTTAGCCACTTGCTGCATCGTCTTGCCGTGCTTCTTGCGCAGCTGAGCCAGAACGTATGCCGCCGCGGCGGCACCGCTCGCAATGCTCTGCCCGACGACCTCCTGCTGCGCCTTCTTCCAGCGGCGGACGCCGTCAACGGAGTCGCGTCCGCTGACGACGGGTATGTCCTCCGGCGGACAGCGCAGGATTGCAGCCAGGTTGGCAAGTTGCAAATTGGTCAGGCGGCGCTCGCCGCTTTCCATCTTCGACACGGTCGATTCGCCGACCGGCGGGTCCATCAAGCGCCCGACCTCTGCCTGCGTCATCCGCCGCTTTACCCGCAGCTCCTTGATATTGTTTGGAAAAACAATCTCCTGTTTAAGCCGCATCACACGACTCCCGGCGTGCGGTTGAATTTATCCCGGTTATCGTCAAGCTCATGCCGTAGAGCATTTTTTGGTACCGCATCTTGCAAAGGATCGCTGCGCAGAAATTGCTCGCGGCGGTTCAGATCGAGCCGGCCATAGCGGGAACAGCGCGAGGCGAAGCCACCGGGTGGAACGCACTGCGATATTGCCTTTCATCGCGCGTGGCGCGCGCTGCCCAAGCCGAACGGCCAGTCCATCGGTGCGTACCGCGTGCCAGTGCATCGAGCAGTTGATTGCGGCCATCGCCGACATCGCAGAGCGCGACGATATCCATCAGGCGGCCGCGCGTCTGGCGGAGGTTCAGGATTGGATCAGCCGCGAGGCGGAGCAAGCGGCGTCCGATCCGATCTTCGAAGTTCTGAGCTGCGCTTCCTGAGGCGGTCCAGAGCGTCATCGAACCGCCCCCGCAGTGCCGAGCAGGGCTTCCAGCTCGGCGATTTTTTGAGCGATCGATTGAGCATTGACTTGATAAGCACCCGAGGCGATCGCTTGCTGCAATTGCGCGACCTTGCTCTGATCGATCCCGCCGGTTGCATTCGCCGCCTGCAAGATGGACTGCAACAGCGCTTCGGTGTGTCCGACATCGGCAAGGTCGAGCCCAGCCGCCGGTGAGGCGGCCGTTCCGGCGGCGCTCGCCGGCACCGCCGCCTGCTCGGTTGAGGTTGCCGGTGCGACCGGGCTGGTGCCGCTCATGCCGCCGATCGGATCAGGCATGATCTCGCCTCCCACTCGATAGTTCGGGTTCAGAATCGTCCGAAGCTAGCACATCGGGGAAAATCTTCCGCCACGTCGCAGCGAGTTCGTCGAGCGCGACCCGCGCTGCGCCAACCGCTTCCTTGTCGTCGCCGGCATTGCCTTTAAGAATCGCCGCGAGGACGTACTGGTAGACGCTGGCGAGACACTCGCTGAGGTCGCCCGGCGCCGCCCCCGACAGGCCCAGCATAAACTCGACGACCTTCCCGGCCGAACCCAGCGCCTGCGCCTTCGCCGCGCGATCGCCCGCTTCGATCGCCATCTCGGCGCGCAGCAATAGATTGCGCGTCGCATCGAGCGCCATCTTCATAAAGCCTTCGGGCGTCGCGCCGGTTCCCTCGACGGCGCGATAGGCGCCGGCCGCATCGTCACTGGACGTTCGCACCGTCAGCCTCCGCTTCCCGACGCCTGATTGAAATACGTGCTCAAGAAACTGCTGACGGTTGTCAGCTGCTGCAGCGTCGCCTGAGCGGCGGTAAATTGCGCCGTCAGCGCCTGCGTCTGCTGACTGGCCTCCTGTTGCAGGGTCGCGATCTGCTTGTTGATCGCGCGGATCGAGGTGTTGAGACTGCCGATCTGCCCGGTGATGCTGCCGCTGCCGCTGGCCAACGCGGCGCTGACAAGGCTCGACAGCCGGCCAAATAGACCTTGGCTGACGGTGACGGTGCCGAGGTCTCCGGTCACGCCCGGCGCTATCCGCAGGACGAGTCCCGCAAGCGCCGAGCCCGGGACGTTAACCGCGAGCGCGCCACCGGTGCCGCTCGCGCTCAACCCGTTGATCGTGCCGACGACGGTTCCGTTGGCATTGGCGGTGACGTTGACGGCGTAGGCGCCGGGCGGGACACCAGCAGTGCTGTCAACCGAGACGTTGCCATTGGTTGCGCTGGCGCCGGCCGCGAGCAGTCCCGCGACCGCGCTGTAATTGTTTTGCGCCGCGGTCTGGAAGGTGGCGTCGTTCAATGTCACGGTGCCGCCGCTGGTAACGCCGAAACCGACCGAGCTGAGCGAGTTGTACTGCCCGCCGGAGGCGTTGAACGCGCTGACCGCATTGAGCAGATTGCTGCGCAACAGCTCGAGCGCGACATTCCCGAGCAGCGCCCCGTTGCCGCTGGCGCCGGACCCCGCCGACGAAAAAGCGGTCTGCTGATTGATTGTCGTCAGCGCCGCATTGAGCGCCTGGACCAGGTTTTGCGCCGCGCCGTCAAGCGCTGCAATGCTTTGGCCGACGGTGACGGTCGCCGACCCGCTGCCGGCGAGGGTCAGCGAAACGCCCGGGATCACACCGGCGATCCGGTTCGACCCGCTGCTGACGGTAAGCCCGTTATACGAAAACGAGGCATTGCTTGCCGCCTGGGTCAGCGCCAGGTTCGGCGCTCCCGACGCGCCCGAATTGTAGCTGAGGGCCGCGAGCGCGCCGGTGCCGCTGACGGTAAACGCATTTGCCGCGCCGCTCGCGCCGGTCAGCACCAGATGGTAGCGGGCGCCGTCGAACACGACGCTGGCGGTGACGCCGAGATTGGCTTGGTCGATCGCTGCGGCAATGCCGGAAAGGCTGGACGACCCGCTGGCGATGTTGACCGTCACTGCGCTGCCGCTTCCGATCTTGATGGCGATGGAACCCGAGCCAAGGCCGCCGCTGGAGCTCGACGAGCCGGAGGAAACAAGGGTCTCCGGATGGGCGAGGCGGATGTTGGTCAGCGCAAAGCTGCCAACAACCGCGGCATTGGTGACGGTCGCCTCGACAATCCCGCTCGGCGTCACCGCGACCGTGCGCTGCGCCAGGGAATTGACATCGGCGAGCCCGGCCATCGCCGATTGCAGGCTCGACAAAGCCCCCTGCACCTTGCCCAGCGCCGAAATCTGCGCCTTCATCGGCACTTCCTGGGCCTGCAGGGTTGCGGCCGGCAGCTGAAAGGCCGCGCTCGCCTGCTGGATCAGCGACGTGATCTGGCTCGAGCTGAGTAGGTTGGTGACGGTGGCCATAGCCTAAGTTCGACTCCTTGCGGCGGCCCCGTTCCCGGCCCCTCGCCCGGGAACGGTCGCCACCGCCAGCTGACGCCGACCGTCCGACTACTGCAGCAGCTTCAAGAACGACTGCTGCAAGGCGCTGGATTGCGCCAGCGCCGAGACGCCGGCTTGCTGCAGGATCTGCTGCTGCGTCAGTTCCGTCGTCACCTGCGGAATGTTGGCGTCCTCGACCACGCCCTTGGCCGCGGTGATGTTGGTGGCGGTCGACTGAAGGTTCGACACGGTCGCTTGCAGTTCCTGCTGGATCGCGCCGAGCTGACCGCCGACGTTCTCGAGCTGCTGCAGCGCGAAATTGACCACGTTGAGCGCAGCGGTCGCGCCTGCCTGGGTGCTGACATTGACCGCGGACAGCGCCGACAGCGATGACGTGACGGCAAGCCCGGCATCGGTGTTGGACAGGCCGAAGCTCTGCGTCGACTGCAGCGTCGTCAGGCCCTGAATGGTGGCCGCGGTCGTGCCGCCACCCGCCAAGGTCGTGCCGCCCGCGGCCAAGGTCCCGGTGCCGGCAAAGCCGTGGATCGAGATGTTGTCGCCCTGCGACTGCGTCAGCACCAAATGATTGTTCGCATCAACGGCGGCGACGATGCCGGTCTGGCCGGTCGCCTGGTTTATCTGGCTGACGATGTTCGCGAGACCCGCCGCCGTGACGCTCGAAATCGTCCCCGAGATGTTGACCGGGTTGGTTTGTGCCGCGCCGGTGCCGTTGCCGAGCGTGAACGACACGGTGCCGGCGGTCACGGTAAAGGCGACGCTGGTGTCGGCAGTGGCGGTGACATTTGTCTTGGAGGTGACGCTGTTCACCCCGGCCGCGAAATTCAGTGCCGATTCGGCCTGCGTGACGGCGACGTTGGCGTTACCCGAGGAACCCGAGACGCCGACGTTGCCGGCGGTGAACGCACCGGCGGCGCTGATCGTAAACGAGTTGCCGGTGTTGTCGCCGACGCCGCCGGTGCCCGCGCCCGTCGCCACGTAAATGCCGCCGGCCGCCGCACCGGACTGATAGGCGCCGATCTGGTTGGCGGCGGTGCTGCCGATGGTCAGGCCGATGGTTTGTCCGGCCTGCGCGCCGACCTGGAAATTGATGTTCTGGAACGTGCCGTTGATCAGCGCGACGCCGTTGAAGTTCGTCTGAGTGGCGATCGAGGAGACCTCGGTCTGCAGCTGCGAGACGACCTGCTGCAACGATGCCAGCTGCTGCGAAGTCTGGCCGCCGTTGGCCGCCTGCGAGGCGATGCTCAGAATGTTCTGCAGGATGTTGACCTGCTGGGTGATCGCCCCGTCGGCGGTCTGCACCAGCGAGATCGCCTGGTTGGCGTTGGCGGCGGCCTGGTTGGTGCCGCTGAGCTGCGCCGTGAACCCTTGCGCGGCGATGTAGCCGGCCGGGTTGTCGGCCGGGCTGTTGATCGCCAGGCCCGAGGAAAGCTCCTGCTCCAGCCGGTTGGTCGCGTTGGTCGTGTTGTTCAGCGAATTCAACGCATAGAGCGCATTGACGTTGGTGTTGATGACGCCCGAGAGCATGTCTGTTCTCCTACTGCCGAGGCCCCCGAACCGGGAACGGCACGGATGAGAGTGACGACGCAGCCGGCGGCCGAGCCGATTGGACACGGCGTCGGAAGCGGACCGCTCACCCGTAAGGAGACGGACGTTCGGATAATTTGTTGCAACGGTTGGGTGGTTTTTTGCCGGGAGAATCGCGGCATTCCGGCAATTCAGGGTTAGTTTTCGGTAAACACGCGCCGGCGACGGGCGACCGTCGGGGTGCGGACAACGGCTCAAGGCAGCCAAGCCCGCCGCCATTCGGCAAGATGATCCTCAAGCATCCAGTCTGCGACCACCGCCGCGCGCAGCGTTTCGCCCGCCGCCCGCGCCGCCGTGCGGTCGGCGATTGCCTCACGGATCGCGCGGACCCAGTCCCGGTGGCGGTTTGCCACGCGCGTCACCGGCAATGCGCCCTGATAGGGCAGAATGTCGGTGCAGACCACCGGATAACCGAGCACGCCATATTCGAGCAGGCGCAGATTGCTTTTCGCTTCGTTGAACGGGTGCCGCTCGAGCGGCGCCACGGCGAGGTCGAGATCGAGCGAGGCGAGCTTGGCGGCGTAATCGTGCACGGGCACCCACGGATGAAATTCGGCGACATGCGGCAGCAGCACGTCCGGACACATGCCGAAGAACACCCACTCGACCTCTTTCGCCGTCGCCTCGACCACGGAAGCAATGATCGCGAGATCCCCGCTATGGCCGATCGCCCCGGCCCACCCGACCCGCGGCTTCCCGTCGCGCCGCCGCGGCGCCAGACCGAGCCAGCGCGCGCTTTCCAGCCGGTTCGGCACGACCGTGACCTCGCCGCACATCCGGCCGTACGCGCGCGCCATCGCCTCGGTGCTGACCACCAGGCGGTCGCACAGCGCGAGGGCGCGCTTGAGGCGCTGCGAGATGTCCGCCGCAATCATCGGCCGATGCGCGCTCTTGGGCGGCAAGTTGGTGATCAGGTCATCGAGCTCGAAGACACACAGCGCCTTGCTGGTGTGCTTTACCCACTCGATGACCTCGATCTGGCCGGGTTCCAGCTGGCGCTGAAAGACAATACTGTCCGGCTGCATGCGCGCGATTTCCGGCGGTGTCAGCAGGCGCATCGTCTCATAAGCATGTACCGTGCCCGACTTTGCCAGCGCCCGGCTCGGCGCGATGATGCGGTACTCGCCGCAGCCCTCGCGGTCCGCCGGGTAGACCAGCACCCGCTCGCGCGGCCGAAACTCCGGGTCCCATGTCGGCGCGCCTTCGATCTCAACCGCAAAGCCGGGACCCAGCGAGGACAGGTTGCGGTTATAGGCCGGGTCGAAGGCGATGCGCGGCAGCCATTTGCGGTACATCGCCAAGCGCTCGCGGACAAACCGCGCATTGCCGTCGGCGACACTGCCTGTTGCGGCTGCCGCACGCTGGCTGGCGCTGCCTTCGTGCAGCAGCCGGGCCTGCGGAGTCCATACGACCCGATAGCCCGCCTCGCGCACCCGCAGGCAATAGTCGACGTCATTGTAGGCGACCGCGAAGTTTTCCCCGTCGAGCCCGCCCACCGCATCCCATACCGAACGCCGCGTCACCAGACAGGCGGCCGTGACCGCCGATAGCTCCTGCGCAACCAGCAGCCGTCCCCAATAACCGATCGCGGTCCCAGGCTCGCCGATATAGGGATGGTCGGCCGGGGCGCCCCAGCCGACCCCGAGGATAACCCCGGCGTGCTGGATACGCCCGTCTGGGTAGGTCAGTTTGGCGCCGACCGCGCCGACATCGGGCCGCCGCGCCAGCGCCATCATCTCGCCGAGCCAAACTCGATCGAGCGGCGCCGCGTCGTTGTTCAGCAGGCAGATGTAATCGCCCTGCGCGGCCTCCCGCACGGCGCGGTTGTTGAGGGCCGCGAAGTTGAACGGGCCGGGGTCGCGGAATACCCTCAGGCGACTGCCGATCTCGGCGTGCTTGTCTTCGATTGCTTGCAGGTAAGCTGCGGCGTCGGGATCGTCGCTGCCGTTGTCGACGACGATGACTTCGTAAGTTTCGTATTCGGTCAGCCTCAGCACCGACTCGACGCAGCGCTTGAGCAGCGCCACCTGGTTCTTGGTCGGCACAATAATCGAGACCAGCGGCTCCGCGCCGTCATGCCGATACCGTACGCGGCAGGTGTGTGCCGGTACGCCCTGCTCGGCGCTCGCCGCGATTCCTACCCTGTCGAGATGCGCCTGGACGATCTTCGGCATGTCGGCACAAATCTCGGCCGCCGGCCGCCGCGAGCGCCCGGAGATTGTCAGCCGATGGTAAAGGATGTCGGCGACGTGCCCGAAGCCGCCCTCGCCCGCTTTCTCCGCAAGCCGCAGCGCCAAATCGTATTCCTCGGTGCCGTCCCACGCCGGATCAAAGCCGCCCAGCTCGGCAAAGATTTCGCGGCGTACGGCCAGGAGCGCGCCGACATAGGGTAAGCCGCGCAACAGCTCGAGGTTGAGGTCGGGCTTGAAGTGCGGCCCCGACAAGCCGCCATCGGGGCCGATGCGGGCCTCGTCGGTATAGAGCGCCTGCCACTCGGGGTGCCGGAAGAACGCGTCGCCCACCGCGAACAACGCGTGCGGCGCCAACTGGTCGCCAGCGTCAATCAGCGCGACCCAGTGCGCCCCCGACGCCGCCAGTTGCCGGGTAAGCTCGGCTGCCGGGCGCCCGGCAACCTCGTGCCACACGATGCGATCCGGTGCTGCGAGCGCCGGCGGCCGCGCCGTCTCGCACACCACATGCAGGCGCCAGTCGCCGGCGATTTGCGATTCGAGCGCGCGAAGCGTCAGGTCGAGCAACGGCTCGCTGCCCGGCACCAGGATCATCCCCAGCGCGCTCACCGGCACAAACGGCCACAAGGCCATTCGCTCGGCGACCCATTCCTGGCGTGCCACGGCCGTCGAGGCGCGCGCCATCATCCACCGCGGAAACGCCTCGTCAGCCGAAAGCGGCGGCGGCGGGCCCGCGCCGCCAAGCGATACCGCGGACGCTGCCTGCTTCAGCACGGCGCTGTCGTCGGCCAGGCGGCGTATCCGCTCGCGCAGCTCCGCCGCCTCGTGCTGGGCGCGGGCTTCCCGTTGCCCCGCTTCGACCAGCGCCCGCCCGGTCTCTTCGAGGATCGGCAGATAGAGGTCGCCCGCCGCCGCGAGCTGTCCGCTCAGCCCGTCGCAGATCTCGTTCAGAGGCAGCTCGCCGGCGCGGAAGGCTCGATACGCTTCGCGCAGCCAGCGCGGCAGCGGCTCGTCTTTGACGGCGTCGCTGGCGCGGTGACGGCGCAGCGCCGGCGTCAGAAACGCATTCATGGCGGGGGCTGCCGCATCAAGCGATCGCGGCCATGAGATGCCCAGCTCGTTGGCGATGCGCGTTGCCGCGCCGCGCCAACCAGCATCGCGGACGAGCTCTTCGTAATGGACGATGACGCGCCGCGCGCCGCGCGTGGCCCGCTCCGCATCGAGCACATGCCGCAGCCACAACAAAGCCGCACGCTCCGCACTCAGCCCGTCGCGCGTCCGCAGCGAGGCCAGAACGTCAAGCGGATGGCGGATCGCCAGCAGATAGCGCGTCCCGACCCGCTCCTGTGCCATCAGACGACCCCACAGCGGCATCAGCGGGCATAGCCGAGGGTCCTTGACCGCCCACAGGGCGGCGCCGGCGAAGTCGCGGCGCAACACATTCGCGAGCGCGTCCTTCGCCTCGGCCGCTGCGCGCTCGCGCAAGAAACCGGCCGGCATCGGGCGCAGATCGTCCCAGCCGTGACCCAGCGTCGCCATCAGCCGATGGTTGATCGCGACGATATCGCTGTGCTCCCAATACCCGCGGGGATTGTCCGGCGTGGCCGGCATGAGCCGCTCGCCCAGCGCAACGCCGAGATGATGCAGCATCCCAGCCAGCGCCGACGTGCCGCTGCGGTGCATGCCGAGGACAATGAGCGCCGTCGAGCCGGCGAGAGCGCCGGCGTCACAGGCCGCCAGAGGCACTTTGTCCGCCGCCCGGGCGATGTCGTTCATGGCGGCAGTGTATGGGAATTCCCGAAATTCGTCATGCTAAACCACCGCGGTGCAATCATCGCGCGATAGCCGCGAACAGCGTCAGGTTCTGCACCTTGGCAAAAGCCAGCTGCGCCGCTTGTAGTGCGGTCAGGCTCTCGCTGTAGTTCGCGATCACCTGCGGCAGGTTGGCGGACTGGAGATCGGACATCGTGCCGGCGGCATTGGCGCTCAACGCCGAGGTTTGCGTCTGAGCCGAGCGGATCTCTGAGAGGCTGGTACCCAGCACGGCTTGTCCCGACAAGATGCTCGTCTGCACGCCGCTAAGGTTCGCCAGTACGTTCTGGAAGGCCTGTTGCGCCTGGGCCGCCTGCGCGCCGCTCCCCTGCGGCATCTGCAGCGCGGCGATCAGGTCTTGTGCGCTCTGGAAGACGGTCGTCGTCGCGCCCGGCTGCACGGCAAAGCTGTCGCCGGCGGCTGGATTGCCGTGGATCGAGACGTCGATTCCGGCAAAGGTGAGATCGGCGCCCGCGGCATAGCTTCCGGAAGCGACGACGCCTGACGTTGCGTTGTAGCCGGCGCTGCCGGGCGGTCCGGTGCCGCTGGTCACGGTATAGGCCAGACCCGAGGTGTTGCCGGAGAAGGTGATGTCGTATTGCGTTCCGGCGCGGCCTGCCGCACTGACCTGCGCCAGATTGGTCACGCCGTCGGCCACCGCATAGGCACCCCCGATGTTGCCCGCGTTGGCCGATACCGCAAGCCCCTGCGATCCGGCCGGAACATTCATAAAGATGTTTTGACCCGAGATCGTCGACAGAACGCTGAGCGACGGCGCGATTTGCACCTGGCTGACCGAAGCGTCACCATCAAAAACCACTTGGCCATTCGGCAGCGTTGAGAAAGCCGGTGCGTTGGACCGCGACCCAGCGAACAGATAGTTGCCGTTGCCGTCCTGCGTGTTCGCCAACTGGACCAGCTGCTGCAGCAGGGTCTGAGCGCTCACGGCCGCAGCCTGCCGGTCGCTTGGTGTGGCGCTGCCATTGGCCACCGTGACCGCGGTTTGCCGCAGCTGCGCCAGCAGCGTCGTCACTTGCTGCAACGTGCCGATGCCGTTTTGCAGGGTCTGCGATGCCGCCTGGCCATTTGCGGCCTCGTAGCCGAACTGACCGATGCGGTCGGCCAGGCCGACCACCTGACCCGCCGCGCTGGGGTCGTCGGCGGGGCTAAGCAGCGTCTGGCCGGTTGCGATCTCGCGATTGAGCTTGTTGACGTTCTGCTGTTGCGCCAACAGCTCGTTGAGCGAGCCGAGGAGAAACTCATTGGTGCTGATGCGCATCGCCGCCCTAGCCCGCCTGAACCGCAGCGATCAGCCCCTGAAACAAGACCTGGGCGCTGGCGATGATCTGGGCTGAGGCCTGATACGCCTGCTGATAGCTGACGAGATCGGCCGCCTGTTCATCGAGGTTGACGCCCGAGATCGATTGCTGCACCGCCTGTACCTGAGCGAGCACGCCCTGTGCCGCCTGTGCCGCCAAGCTCGCCGCTTGCCCGGCGCTGCCAACCTGCGCCACAAGCGCGGCGTAGCTTCCGTTCAGCGTTTGTCCCGACAGCAGGCTCTGGTTCGCCAGATCGGTCATGCCGACAATATTCCCGCCGCTGCTCGGGCCATCCGGTGTGAGCGAGAATGTATCGCCGGCCGCCGCTGTGCCTGGCGACAATTTCAGCACGGCAACCTGACCGGCGGGAGTCGGCGCCGGATAAGCGATTGCCACTTGCCCGCCATTCGCGGCGCTGAAGGTGCCTGAAGCGACAACGGCGTTGCTGGCGCTGAGCACATCGAAGCTCGTGGCGGAGGTAAACTTGACCGTCAGGCTTTGCCCAAAATCCGCCGCCGGAACGATCGCGGCGCCGGCGGCGAGCGAACCGCTGGCCGCCGGGGTCGAGGCGCTGACGGCCACGCCGCCGCGGTTGTTGCCGGGCGTGGCGACATAAGCCGCTCCCGCGGCGACCGCGCGCGGATCGCTCGTGGTCACGCTCAAAGTCTGCGCGGCGGTCGCGGTCGGTGCCACCAGAAAGGAATCGCCGGTATTGATCGTGCCCGAGACGGCCAGCGTCATCCCGTCGAAGCTGAGGCTCGGCCCGCTGCCCAATACGGTGACATTGCCGGTCGCCGTATCGCTGGCCTCGTACCCGCCGGAGGTCTTGGTGACAACAAAGTTACCGGAAACAAACGCGGTGCTGTCGGTGATCGAGGCTACCAAGCTGCCACCGCCGGTATTGGACGCGGCGGCCAGCACGTTCGGACCGCCGATGGAGAACAGGCTCCGGCCAAGCGCGCCATTGAGGTCGAGGCCAAGCGATTGGCGCGCATTGACGCCGGCGGCCAGCGCCGCAGCCAAGCCGCCGACAGAATTCTGCGCGGCGACGGCCTGCGCTTGCGAGCTGACGAGGCCGCCGATCGTACCGCCGCTGAGAGTCGCGGTGATGTCCTGTCCGTTCGGCTGATAGGCGATCGACATCGCGTTGCCGCCGTAACTGCCGGACGAAACGACGAGATTGGCGGACGTGCCGCCGTCAACCAGTACGGCACCACCGAGCGTATAGACATCGAGCGAATTGCCGGACCCCGCGATGACCTTTACGCCGAGCTCCTGACCGAGCTGCTGAATGAGATTGTCGCGGCTGTCCATCAGGGCATTCGGCGCGGCGCCGCCCCCCGGCGGGGATTGCGTCATGATTTGACGATTGAGGCCCGCGATCTGCCGGGTCAGGGCGTTGATCTGGCCGACTGCGGCGCTCATCTGGCCGTCGATCATCGTGAGGCTGCCGGCGAGTTGGCTGCCGACTGAATTGAAGTCAGAGGCGAGCGCTTGCGCTTGGGCAAGAAATGCACCGCGGTTGGGCAGGCTTGCCGGATCCTGGGCGATACCATTCATCGCCGAGAAAAAGCTGGTCATAGCCGCGCCGAGCCCGCTGGCGCCGCCCGACGCGATCGGAAAGATGGCCGCCAGATTTTGCGCGTTGCTTTGCGCCACCTGTGCCGCCTGGTTGCTCGAGGTTGCACCGACCATTTGCGAAAACACAAATTGATCAAAGGCGCGCTGGATCGAGGTGACCTGTGTCCCGCCGCCGACGCTGCCCGGCGCGCCAGGTATTGCGGCCTGCCGGACGCCTTCGACGTCGTAACCCGGTGTGTTGACGTTGGCGGTATTGTTCGACACCGTCGCGAGCGCCTGGCCCGCGGCATCGAGCCCGCTGAGCCCGGTGTTGACAAGTTGGGTCAGCCCCGTCATTAGCCGCGTCCCAGCAGCCGACCGGCGGCGTCGCCGCGCACCCCGCTTGGCGGCGCTTCACCGCGGCCAGCGAGTTCAGCCCCCAGTTCCGCCAGCAGCGCGCGGCAGGTCTGTTCGCTGCGCTCGATTTCTCGGCGCAAGCGTCCCATCGCCAGATCGAGCTCGGTCGGCGTCCATGGCTCGAACGAGCGGCGCCGCGCCTCCAGCTCGATCAGCTCATCGATCAGCCGGCCACGTCGTTCCGCGAGCCGCTGCGCCGCAGCCGGCGGCCAGCGCCGCACACGGCCACCGCGCTCGAGCCCGAAAAGACGTGCGAGCCGCCGTGCTGCGTGGATTTCGCGGCGAATGAGGCTGGGATGGTCGTCGCCCATCGCGCCCCTATTGTCCCGCCAGCGAGAAGCTTACCGGCAGCAGCGGCACCGGCCGGCCAACCGCACTCGACGGCGGCGCGACCGAAGTTGCCGCATTGAGCGCTGGGCTCGCGGCAACCGCCTGCAGCTTGCGGACATAGTTGATGTCGGTCGCCCAGCCGCCGGCGATCAGGTTTTGCGCATAAGCGACGACATCGTCGCCGGCGTTAAGCGCGCCTTGATAGCGCGGGTTGTTGGCGACCAAGGCCACAAAATCCTGCACCGACGCCGCGTAATCCGGATAGGCGCGGAACGCGTCGGTGATGCCGATCAGTTCGCCGTTCTGGTATTCGTGCGTCGCCGCCTCGACCTTGTCCCCCATCCAGGACGACCCGGCTTTGATGCCGAACAAATTGTTGCCCACCACCGAGCGGCCCCAGCCGGTCTCGATCGCTGCCTGCGCCAGCAGGATTTTGGGCGCAATGCCGAGCTGTGCGCCCGCCCGCTGGAGCAGCGGCATCAGTTTCTGCGTGAAAGCCGCGATCTCGTCCGACGAGGCGGCGCCCGACACGCGCGGCGAACCCGTCGGCGGCGCCTCGCCGGGCGCGGCCGAGCCGTTGGCGCCCGCCCCGAACATGGTCGCCAGCTTTGGGTTTATCTGCGTCATCAGCGCCAGCGGCGCGCCGCCCCCGGGCATCGCGGCGCCTTTGGCGGCCGCCGCCGCAAGAGGACGCATGCCATTGCCTTGCCAATAGGAGGCCAGCGACAGTCCACGGTCGGCGCTCGGGCGCGGCTGCTTTGCATCGGCGGGTGTGTCCGCCGCTGCATTGTCCCCCGCCTGCTGCTGCTTTTTTGCGATCGAGTGCAGAATCAGGTCGGTCAGCCCGGTTTTTTCATGGCTCATCACCGCGCGGCTGATCGTGCTCGCGAACATCTGATTGACCGCATCGCTGCCGGCGCCGGCGACCATCGGCAGCGCCGTGCCATCGCTTTGCCGCATCAGATTTTGCATCAGCAGCGCGCCGAACTGCTGCGCGGTCTTGCGGGCCGCAAGTGGGTTGCCGGCGGCCTGCCTTAGCTTCGCGAGGTCGTCGCCGCCGGTTGCCGCCGCCAAAGTCTGTGCCGCGCCGAGGTCCACCTAGATCACCTTGATCCGCGCGTGCAGCGATCCCGACTCCTTCAGGGCCTGCAAAATCGCGATCAAATCGGACGACGTGGCGCCGATCGCATTGAGATTGCGGACGATGTCGGAAACGCGCGGGGCGTTCCGCAGCTCGATGATCTTGGCCGTCTTCTCTTCGGCCTTGGCCTGGGTCCGCGGCACCGTTCGGGTCCGGCCATTGCTGAAAGGCTCGGGCTGAGACACCTGAGGCGTTTCGTTCACGGTGACCGCGAGGCTGCCATAGGCGACGGCCGCGGGACCGATCTGAACGTCTTGACCCAGCACCACGGTGCCGCTTTGCGCATCGATGACTACTTCGGCGGGCGGCCGGTCGGGCGCCACCTCGATATCCAGCAGCTGGGCGATAAAGCCGACCCGCCCGGCCGGCGCGAGCGGTGCGTGCACCGCGATCTGCGCCGGCCCCACTGCCTGGGCAATGGGCCCCATACGCGCGTTGATCGCGTCGGTGATACGCGCCGCGTTGCCGAACGAGCGCTGGTCGAGATCGAGCAGGATCGATTCACCGGTCGCGTAGCTCGACTTGGCGGTGCGTTCGATCGTCGCGCCGCCCGGAATCTGCGCGACGGTCGGAATGTTGACCGTGGTCGAGGCGGCCTGGCCGCTGGCCTCAAACCCGCTCACCAGCAGCGAACCCTGCGCGATCGCATAAACCTGACCGTCTGCCCCGCGCAGCTCGGTCATCAGCAGCACGCCGCCGCGCAGGCTCTTGGCGTTGCCCATCGCCGAGACCGTGACGTTGATGCGTTGGCCGATTTGCATAAAGGCGGGCAGATCGACGGTCACCATCACCGCCGCCACCGCAGTCGGCTGCAGAAAGGCCTGCGGAGAGAGCGTCAACCCCATCTGCCGCATCATGTTCTGGATCGCCTGTACGGTGTACGGCACCTGCGTCGTCTGATCCCCGGTGCCGGGCAAACCGCCGACCAGGCCGTAGCCGATCAGCTGGTTGTCACGTGCGCCTTCGACCTGCACCATCTCCTTAAGCCGGTCGGCGCATGCGGCGCCGGCCGCAACGCCCAAAGCAAGTCCGGCCGCCGCCAGCCACAGGGCCACCGGCGCATAGCGGCTTAGTTGAACCAATCGCCGGGCCATGCCGAACTCACCGTCAGAAAGAGGCGCTGCACAAAGCCCATCTTCGGCGCCAGGTAGGTTTCGCCATCGCCGCTGAACTCGATATGGGCCTCGGCCATCTGCGTCGATTCGACGATGTTCCCCGAAAGATCCTCCGGGCGCACCACGCCCGCGATACGGATGTACTCCTTGCCGCCGACCAGCTTCACCTCGTCGTTGCCGGCGATGACCAAGTCGCCGTTCGGTCGGATGCGTTGGACCATCGTCGATACGGTGGTGGCGAAACTGTCGCTTTGGGCGGTGGCGCCGCTGCCTTGCAGACTGTTGGCGCTGGTATAGCTGACGTTGGGGTTGAACTTGGTCGATTTGCTCGATTTCCCGAAAGTCGTAGGCAGGCCGACCAGATTGTTGAGGCTGCTGCTGACGCTGTCGTTGCGGCCAAGGTTCTGGCTGACGTTCTTGGTTGCCGTTGCGGCCTGCACAATGTGCACGGTGACGATGTCGCCGACCTGCCAAACGCGATGGTCGCGGAACAGCTCGAGCCCCGCGCCCTGCACGTTCCCCTGGTAGATCGCGCCGTTGGTGACCGGCGTCTCGGTGGCCTGATCGCCCGGCAAATGCGCCAGATCGGCCAGCATTTTCGATTCGCTGGGCGGCACCGCGGTGCAGCCGCCGACACCGCCGCCAAGAATGAGCAGCACCGCCGCCGGCGAAGCCCGCGGGCGCAGCGTCACGCGGTCGCCTGGGTCAGGTAGTTGAGCATCTGGTCGACGCCCTTGGCCGCTTCGGTATTAAGCTCGTAGGCGCGCTGGGTCGCGATCATGTCGATCATCTCGTCCACCACCGAGACGTTCGAGCCTTCGAGATAGCCCTGAGCGATCGAGCCGAGTCCGTTCTGGCTCGGCTGACCCGTGATCGGCGCCCCGGAGGCCTGGGTCTGCAGAGCCAGATTGCCGCCGACGTTCTGCAACCCGGCGGGGTCGATGAAATTGGCGAGCTGGATCAGCCCCGCTTGCGACGGGTTGGCCTGGCCCTGAAGCTGCACGCTGACCGTCCCGTCACTGCCGACAGTGACGCTGGTGGCGCCGCGCGGGATTGTGATCGGCGGCTGCAGCGGGTTGCCCTTTGCGGTGACGACCTGCCCCTGCGCGCTGATCTGAAAGCTGCCGTCGCGGGTGTAGGCAATCTGTCCCGACGGCATCAGAACCTGGAAGTAACCCTGGCCGTTGATCGCCAGGTCGAGCGCATTGCCGGTCTGTTCGAGGCTGCCTTGCGTGACGATCGGCTCGGTCGCCACGACATTGGCGCCGGTGCCCTGCTGCAACCCCGAGGGATAATTGGTCGCCTGCGAGGTGAAGCCGCCGACCTGGGTCGGGCTCTGGTACAGCAGGTCGTTGAACACCGGCCGCATCCGCTTGAACCCGCTGGTGTTGATGTTCGCGAGGTTGTTCGCGATCACATCCATCTTCGTCTGCGAGCCTTCGAGGTAGCCTTGCGCCACCGAGCCCAGCCCGTTTTGCGT
>JAFAWI010000663.1 GCA_019241915.1 Alphaproteobacteria bacterium | reverse complement strand
CCGACGCCTTCCTGGCGAGCGCCGTTGAAATCGTCGTTGGCCGGCACGCCGGCCTCGATCGCCGCCTTGACCATCGCGTCGCCGAGTGCACAGCGCACCGGGTTCGAGACGTGCAGCGGCCCGCCAACCCCGTGAAATTCGCTCTCGCCGCGCTCCTGGTCCTCGGCCTTGCGGAAGAACGGCAGCACGTCGTCATAACCCCAGCCTTCGCAGCCGCGCTGGCGCCAGCCGTCGTAATCGGTCGGCGTGCCGCGCATATAGACCATGCCGTTGATCGAGCTGGTGCCGCCCAGCACCTTGCCGCGCGGCTGGTACAGCGTGCGGCCGTTGAGCTGCTGCTCGGGCTCGCTGTCGAACATCCAGTTCACCCGCGGGTCGGTATAGGTCTTGGTGTAGCCGAGCGGGATGTGGATCCACGGGTTGGTGTCCTTGGTGCCCGCTTCGAGCAGCAGCACCCGGTACGCGCCGTTTTCGCTGAGCCGCCCGGCGACCGCGCACCCCGCCGACCCCGCGCCGGTGACGATGAAATCGTAGGTGTTGTTGTCGGGCATGTGCGTCTCCCGCTGTCCTGCCCGAAACGATAGCCAATGGGGACGGCCGCCGGAAGCGCCGGGGCTGCAATCCTGGAATTGCCTCCGTCGAGGCGCTTTCGACGGGGTCGGCGTTACCCCAGCGCGGCGGCGATGGCGTTGACCATCGGGCGCATGTGGAAATTGTCGGGCGGGGCAATGGCGACCGTGCCGCCGGCCGCGGCGACCGCGGCGGCGACCACCGGGCCGACCGCGGCGATCCTGGTTTTGGCCAGGCCCTCGGCGAGCTCGGCCTCTTGGCCGTGGGTGCGGGCCACCTGGCGCAGCCGGCGGAGCTGCGGCGAGCTGGTGAAGGTCACCAGATCGACCGTGCCCGCCGCCATCGCCGCGATCGTGTCGAGGACGCGGCCGTCATCCGCCGCCGAGGCGTATTCGTAGGGCAGCACCGGATCGGCTGCGGCGCCGCGCCGGCGCAGGAAGTCGATCAGATCGCCCGGCGCTTCCGGATAAAGCTGCAGGGCGACCCGGCGGCCGGCGAGATCGTCCGGTTCGAGGCTGGCGACGATCCCGGCCATGGTCGGCGGCGCGGCGGCGAGATCGGGCGTCACCCCCAATTCGCGCAGCCGCCGCGCCGGCTTTGGTCCGCGCACGACCGTGCGGGTTTGAGCCATGCCGGCAACAAACCCGTCGGCGAGGCCGCGCGCGACCGCCAGCCGGTGCAGCCGCTGCACGCCCTCCCCGGTGAACAGGATCAGGTCGTCCGGCGGGGTCGCAACAAAACGCTCGAGCCACGCGACGACCGGTCCCGGGTCGGCCACGTCGCGGATCCCCACCAGCGGGCAGCGCAGGACCTCGGCGCCGAGCCTTTCGAGCATGCCGCACAGCACGTCGATCTCACGCGTCTCGGGGACAACGATGCGGCGGCCGGCGAGGGAACGCGTCATCACCCGCGCTACATGGGGCGGAGCAGACCCGCCGCCCAGAGCGCGCCGAGGAAAATCACCAGGATCGCCGCAGCGCCGGCAAACTGGCGCCGCAGCGGCGGGTCGAGCCTCATCCGGCGAGCCCGTTGGCAGCGACGAGCGGCGGCGCGGCCGCCGCCTCGGCGAACGGATCGATGACGATCGCCAGCCGCGTGTCGCGGTCATAGGTGGCGACCGTGTCGGCCAGCCGGTCGAGCCGGGTCTCGCTCTCGTCGCGAATGCCGTACGTCGCTTCTGCCAGCACGCGCACCGGCAGCGATCCGGGCGCGCCGGCGCTGGTCAGCCCGCGCACGATCTCGCGCACCCGGCGCAGACGCTCGCGCTGCGCCGGGCGCGGCGGCAGCAGGCGGACGACGCTCCACCCGTCGCGCGCAAAACGCACACAGCGCGCCGCCGCGACGGCGCCCGTGCCATCGGCGTCGGGCGCGGGCTCGGCATAAGTGCCCAGCGGAAACCCGACCGCGAGCCGGCCGCCGAGGCTGCGGTCGTAAATGACCACGTTGGCGCTGTCGAGCGCATGCTGCGCGGGAGCCGACGGCGGTGCCTTGGCGGCCGTCGCTTCGACCAGCCAGATCTGCCCACCGGCGACGCGCGGCAGCAGCCTGTGCGGGTGCGGGACCGGGCGGCGCAGCCGGAGCGGCGGAGCGGAGACGATGTCGGAAATTGACATGGTGCTGCCTCGTTAGCTGCATTTGTTGGAGCGCCCGCAAGCGGCGAAATCGGCGCTGTTGAATACAGATAATTTACATTTTCCTGTGAGTCAATATGCCATAATTTTATCGGTTTTTTTCTGTGCAAAAGCCGCGCAACCAAACGCGCGCCAGCGCGCGGTCAACCCTACGCGAAGAAGAAGGCGCCGAGAGTCTGCGGCGAGGCTAAATGCCTGGTCGGGCGAGACCGAGCAGCATGCCGACCGGCGCGGCCATCATCGACATCAGAAGGGCGACCGCGAGAGCGCGTTCCGCAGGAGACCATTTCCGCCAGTCGCTGATCCAGTCACGCATGCTACCAACCCTTCCTACGCCGCTTACTACTGCCGACATATGATAAGCACTGCTTCTAAACGATTGTTCAACGCCACGCCTGCGGTGCATTGACGCACTCTGTTACAAACGACGGGAGGACGCCGTGCCGACATACATCGCTCTCGCCAACTGGACCGACCGCGGCGCGCAACAGGTCAAGGAATCGCCCAAGCGGGTCGACATGGCGCGCCAAGCGCTTGCGGAAATGGGGGGCGAATTCAAGTCGCTGTACATGACGCTTGGCGATTACGACCTCGTCTTCATCTACGAAGCCCCGGACGATGCGGTTGCGGCGCGCTTTATGCTGCTGCTCGGCAAGCTCGGCACGGTGCGCACGCGGACGCTGAAGGCGTTCCCCGAAGCGGCCTATCGCGAGATCATCCACTCGCTGCACTAGCGGCGCCGGCGGAACCGGCTCGCGCTTCCGGCTGTTACCGAGGGGTTACACCTTTTGCGTGGAAGCTCTGCGACATTATGTCCTAAGCTGGCGCACCCCGGCCACTCCTGCGGCCCCCGACGATGGAGTTCGCCATGAACGTTCAAGCCATCCTGCGCAGCAAGGGACGATCGGTCGTCACCATCCACCCCGACGCCAGCGTCGAGCGCGCCATCGCCGTGCTGCGGCGGCGCGGCATCGGCGCCCTCGTCGTCAGCGAAGACGGCGAGCGCGTCGTCGGCATCCTGTCCGAGCGCGACCTGGTCGAGGCGATGGGCCGCTACGGCGGCGAGCTGCTCGGCGTCAGCGTCGCCGAGGTCATGAGCTGTCCGGTGGTCACCTGCGCCCCCGACGACAGCGTCGCCGACTTGATGGCCGAGATGACCAGCCGGCGCATGCGGCATTTCCCGGTGATGCAGGACGGCCGCCTGTGCGGCATCGTCAGCATCGGCGACCTGGTCAAGAGCCGGCTCGACGAAATCGAGTACGAAGCGCATTCGATGCGCTCGTTTATCGCCGGCGCCGCCTAGCACCGGCCCTTCGACGGCCGTCCGCGAAATCCCAACGGCGCAATAGGGCGCGACCGGACGCCGGGCGCGTGGCGCGCGGTCTGCGGCCGGCTCGCTGACGCGCTCCCCCGCAGGATTGCGTCGGGCTGGGGGTTGCGGCTGAATAGGCGCGATGAACGACCTGCTGGCCGATCTGCGCATTGTCGAGTTTTCGGCCTTTGTCGCGGCGCCGCTCGGCGGGATGACGATGGCGCAGCTCGGCGCCGAGGTGATCCGCATCGACCCGATCGGCGGCGG
>JAFAWI010000480.1 GCA_019241915.1 Alphaproteobacteria bacterium | reverse complement strand
TCGTCACCAACGTGTCATGTCGGCTAAGCCGTTGGCTGCTATGCCTGCGGCTTCCCAGCAGCTACGATCCGAACCCGAATGGCCGAGACGGCACAGTTCCAACTTGCCCGCGATCGCCCGCGGTTTGGTGGTGCTATGGACACGCTGCGCGGCCGCGAAGCCTGAGGGCGGCGGGCTCGGCTATGTCGGCGGACCCGTCAGGACCTGCATTCTTGGGGGGCGCACCGTCAAATGCGCGAGGCATGCGTGCGATACATCGGGAGGGGAGAATGCGGCGCTTTGTGATCGTGCTGGGGTTGCTGGGGATGATGCCGGTGGCCGCTGCGCAGACGCTGGGCGATATCGACCGGCGTGAGGCGGCAGTCATCGAAGCCTGGGCCGCGACGCCGCTGACCGTCCGCAAGGCCTTCTTTGTCGCGCAGCACCCCGATGGGTTCGGGCAATACCTCGAACGTCCGAGCAATGTCTTCAAACCCGGCGAAAAGCTGGTCGCCTACGCCGAGCCAGTGGGCTACGGCTGGAAGGACAGTGGCAAGAACGACTACGAGTTCGGTTTCGCCGTCGATTTCCTGGTCAAGTCGACGGACGGCAAGGTGCTGACCGGACAGGAAAACTTCGCGCATTTGAGCGAGAAGAGCCATGCCCGCAACCGCGAGTTCATGGTGGTGCTGACGCTGAATGTCGAAGGTGCACCGGCGGGCGACTACGTGCTCGAATACAAACTGCACGACATTGCTTCCACGAAAGAGACATCGTTCGATCTGCCGTTCAAGATCGCCGACTGAGCGGTTAGCATGTCGCGCCACAAACGGGAGCGCTTGCGATGCCCAAGATACTGGTGATCCACGGTGCCGGCATGAATATGCGCGGCAAGATCCAGCTCGAGATTTTTGGCCCGATGCGATTGCCCGAGTACGACGAGCGCATCCGCGGCTATGCGGCCGAACTGGGGCTCGAGGTCGAAATCTTCCACTCCAACATCGAAGGCGAGGTCGTCAACAAGATCTACGCGGCGAACGACGAAGGCGTCGACGCGGCGATCTTCAATCCGGCCGCCTTTGGGACCGGCTACCCGGCGCTGGTGGCGGCGCTGTCGCAGGTCAAGTTCCCGACGATTGAGGTGCATATCTCCAACCCGATCCGGCGTGGTCCCGCATCGCAGACAGCGGCGGTCAGCCAGGGCGTTGTTGCCGGGTTTGGCATCGCCGGCTATGCGCTGGCGCTGCGCGGCCTCAAGGACCTGATCGCGGCGAAGAAGTAAGTCCTTGTAGCGCGGATTTTGTTGTAGGGCGGACGAGCGAGCGTCATCCGCCGGGTTTCGACGGGTCGCGGAAGGCGCCGCGCTTTTCCGCCCTACACCTCCGCGTGCGGCCAGAGCAGCTCGGCGATCTTGTCGGCCGCTTTGAGGCCGTGCCCGGTGATGACGGCGATGGTGGTCTCGTCGCGGCCGATCGTGCCGTCGGCGAGCAGGTGGTTGAGCGCCGCGCCAACTGTGGCAGCTGTCGGCTCGACGTAGAGACCGAGCCGGCCGAGCCGACGCAGGGCCGGGGCGATCTCGTCTTCCGCAACGGCGACCACGCCGCCTTGCGAGCGGCGCAGGGCCGCAAGCACCTCGGCCGTGCGCACCGGTTTTACGGTGGCGATGCCGTCGGCAACGGTCGGCGCCGGCTCAAACCGGGCGGCGCCGCTCCACGCGGCAGCGAGCGCCGCGCAATTGGCCGCCTGCACGGCGAAGAGGCGCGGCAGCCGCAAGATTTCGCCCCGCCGCATCAGCTCGTCAAAGCCGCGCTCCAGACCGAGGATGTTGGAGCCGTATCCGGTCGGCACCAGAATATTGTCGGGCACCGTGCAATCGAGCTGCTCCCACAGCTCGTAGGCCAGCGTTTTCGTCCCCTCGATAAAGAAGGGTTGCCAGTTGTGGCTGGCGTAAAAGCTCGCATCGACAGCGGCCAGCGCTGCATCGGTGACATCTTGCCGGGTCCCGGGGATGCTCTCGACCGCAGCACCGGAAGCGGCGATCTGCACCACCTTGCCGAGCGGCGCGGCGCTCGGAACAAAGATACGGCAGACGAGCCCGGCCGCGGCCGCATAGGTAGCGATCGACGAACCGGCGTTACCTGAAGAGTCTTCGTGGATGGGGCCGACCCCGACCTCGAGGAGGTGGTTGAGCATGACGGCGGTACCGCGGTCCTTGAACGAGCCGGTCGGCATCTGGCTTTCCAGCTTGAACAGGACAGCGATCCCGTGCCAATCCCGCTCGACGAGCGGTGTCCACCCTTCGCCGAACGAGACGCGCGGCGGCGCGGCGAGCGCCAGCGCCGCGCGATACCGCCACAACGAGGCGTCGTCCCGGTCGATCTGCGCCCGCCCCAGTCCAGGGCCGCGAGCGAGGTTCAGGTGGCTGCCGCAATCGCATCGCCAGCGGGGCCGGTCGGCGGCAAGCGTCGCGCCGCAGGCCGGGCAGAGGTACATGGCGGGGGTCATTGCGCGCGACATTATCGCTGCTGGCAAGGTTGCGCTAGGATGCGCCCGGAATGGCGCGACGGGCGATAGACGAGGCAAAACTGGTCGGCGGCGCGCCGGTTGACCGCCGCCGTTTGCTCGACCGGATGGAGGCCTATCTCGACGCCAATGCCCGGTTCGACTGGGAGGCGTTGCACGACATCTGGAGCGGCGCGCCCGAAACCGTGTTCTTCAACCTCAACGGCCATACCTACAAAGGCCGCGACCAGTGGACGCGGCTGTGGCAGTACTATCGCGACAATGTCGCGAGCGGCTATTGGACGCCGTTCGACGTCGGCGGCGTGGTCGGCGACGATGTCGCGGTGATCTGGTGCGAACGGCAGACCCGCTCGGAGTGGGTGGGCAAGGATCCGGTGCCGTCGCGCCCTTACGGCAAGGACTTTATCTCGCGTTCTACCATGGTGTTTCGCAAAGAGGACGGGGATTGGCGCGTGGTGCACGTGCATTTCTCGCCAGCCAGCGAGGCGCCGCGCCCCGGCGGCGTTTGAGCGGCTCCAGTGCCTGCCTCGCCTAAGCGGGAGCGCGCGGCCCCTTCGCTGCCTCGCATCGCGCTGCGCCTGTCGGGGGCTGTGGATGCGCGTCGTTGCGTCGAGTTGGCGGCCGCGGCAGAGGCGGCCGGCTTGTCGTCGGTGTGGTTTGCGGAGAACCCGTTTCACCGCGGTGTGCTGGCAACCGCAGGCGCGTGCGCGACGTCGACGGCCCGGGTGCGGATCGGGGTCGGCGTCGTCAACCCGTTCAGCCGCCATCCGGCCTTGATTGCCATGGAATTCGCCGCACTGGCGGAGTTGGCGCCGGGTCGCATCGTGCTCGGCTTGGGCTCGGGGGTCGGCGCGTCGGTAAAGCGCATGGGCTTTCCCCACGACCGGCCGCTGACGGCGTTGCGCGAAGCGGTCGGCATTGTCCGCGCAATGCTGCACGGCGACAGCGTCACCCATCGCGACGGCGTGTTTTCGGTCAAGCGCGCCCAGCTCGCCTTCCAAGCGAAACCGGTGCCGATCTACATGGCGGGAGGCGGCCAGCGCGCGGTGCGCGCCTGCGGCAATATCGGTGACGGGTTGGTCGTCTCAAACCTGACGCCGGTGCGCTCGACGGCGCGGCTGGCCGAAACGTTGCGCCTCGCAGCGGGGCGCTACAACCGGCAAGTGCCGGAGGTCGTGCAATACGTGCCTTGCGTCGTTCGCCCCGACGGTGCGGCAGCGCGCGCCGCGGTAAAACATGTGATCGGCGAGATGCTGACCAGTTTCTGGCCGACCGAAGGCCCTTGGCCGGCGTTCCGCGAGGCGCTCGTCGAAGACAGCGGCATTCCGCGCAGCCATTTCGCGGCGGTCCTGGCCTGGCTGCGCCGCGGCGAAGACCCCGACCACCTGCTCGACGATCAGTTTGTCGGCGCATTCGCAATCGCCGGCACCGCCGAGGAGTGCTTGAAGCAGGCTGCCGCCTATGGCGCCGCGGGCGCCGCCGAACTGGCCTTGACCTTTGCCGGCATGCAGCCGGCCGAAGACATCGCCTATCTCGGCAAAGCGCTGCAGGAAAACATGGCGTGAGGGACCGGTTGGCGCTGCTCGCCGTTTTGCCGATGCTGTTGCCGGGGGCCGCACGAGCCGACGATGCCGGCGCCGCCGAGCTGCAGAAATGCAAAATCTGTCATGCGCTCGACGCGGCCGGAGGCAACCGCGTCGGACCCAACCTGCACGGTGTGTTCGGGCGAAAAGCCGGCACCTTGCCAGGCTTCAATTTCTCCGAGGCGATGAAGAACAGCGGCATCGTCTGGGACGACGAGACCGTGGCGAAATACCTGCGCAATCCCAAGGACTCGATGCCGGGCAACCGCATGTCGTTTCCCGGCCTCAAGGACGAGGCGGTTCTGCACGACCTGCTCGGTCAATTGAAGCAGGCGACGGAGTAGCGGACGGCGCATGGCGACGGCGCGGCTGATCGACGGCAAGGGATTGGCGGAACGGCTGCGCGGTCAGCTTGCCGCGGTTGCCGCCGACCTTCGAGCGCGACACGGCATCGTGCCGGGTCTGGCCGCGATTATCGTCGGGGACGACCCCGCCAGCCAAATCTACGTGCGCAGCAAGGCCCGTGCCTGCGCTGGGGTGGGGCTGATTTCGTTCGAGCACTGCCTGCCGCCGGGCGCATCGGAAGCCGAGCTGATCGCGCTGGTCGAGAGCCTTAACGCCGACGAGGGCGTGGATGGCATTCTCGTGCAGTTACCGTTGCCGCCCTTGATCAACGCGCAGCGCGTGCTCGGCACGGTCGATCCGCGGAAGGACGTCGATGGTTTCCACCCGCTCAATGTCGGCCGGTTGTGGAGCCGACAACCGAGTTTGGTACCGTGCACGCCGCAGGGGTGCTTGATGCTGCTCCGCGAAGCCGGCGCCGAGCTTTGCGGGGCCGAGGCTGTGGTCGTCGGGCGGTCGCACATCGTCGGCCGGCCGCTCGCTGCGCTGCTCGTCGCCGCCGATGCGACGGTGACGATCGCCCATTCGCGCAGCCGCGAGCCCGCCGCCGTCTGCCGGCGCGCCGACATCCTGGTGGCGGCGTCGGGGCAGCCGGAAATGGTGAAGGCGGATTGGATCAAACCGGGCGCGACGGTGATCGATGTCGGCATTCATCGCATCGCCGGACAGGACGGCGCGAGCCGGCTCGTCGGCGATGTCGACCTCGCGGCGGCGCATGAGATTGCCGGTGCGATCACCCCGGTGCCGGGCGGGGTCGGTCCGATGACTATCGCCTGCCTCCTGCGTAACACTGTGATCGCCGCGTGCCG
>JAFAWI010000243.1 GCA_019241915.1 Alphaproteobacteria bacterium | reverse complement strand
CCGCGGATCGCGGCTTCGCTGGCGCGGAAGTTTTGCGACTGCGCGTCATGGCCGCCCATCATCACGACGCCGTCGCCGTCGTCGTTGTAGTTCAGCGCGCGCTGGACAAACCCGCCGACACAGCCGTCTTCCATCGAGATGTAGCCGGCGGCGCCGATCAGGTTGCCCTGGCGCAGGCGGCGCTCACGCATCGCGGCGTCGTCGCTGTCAAAGCCGAGATGGACCCAATCGAGCTCGGTCTTGTCGACCCCGCGCGGGCGGATCACGCGCACCGCGATCGTATTGCGCACCTGCTGCAACACCATGTTGGGGAACACCGTTAGAATCTGCACCGAGACCTGATCGCCGAACTCGTCGACCGACTCGACGACCGAGTTGTCGGCGAGCTTGAGGTCGGTGTCGGAGCGCAGCTGCGCCGCCTTGTAGTCGGCGTCCTCGGCGACGTAGTCGAGTTTGGCCTGGCTGAAATGGTGCCCGCCATCCTCGCTGATGTTGATGCTGCCCGGCATCGACAGCCGGTTGATGCGGAACGTCGTCAGGAACGAGTGCAGGATCGAGGCGTGGTAGGTATCCTTGACGTTCTCGGCGTAGAGCTTCCAGTTGTTCGGCAGGATCTGCGTGCTGCGGCCGATGATGTGGGTCGGGCGGCCTTCCAGCACGCGTTTGAGGCCGCCGACCACGACCGGGCCGAGATAGGATTGCAGGTCGGGCACGTCGTCGCTGAACGTGCCGAAGACGAGGCCGCACAGCTCCTCGACGCGCAGCCGCTGCAGGTGGTGCTCGTCCTTGCGAAACTCGGGCGCCATGCCGCCCTGGCGCTTGACCCCCTTTTCGAACGCGACGCCGGTGAGCTGCCCGGCGAGATCGTAGCTCCAGCCGTGATAGATGCAGGTGATCTCGCGGTTGTGGCCGCGGTTCTTCAGGCACAGGAGGTTGCCGCGATGGGCGCAGCGGTTGACAAAGGCGTTGATTGCGCCGTCCTCGCCGCGCGCGACGATGACCGCGACCTCGCCGATCGTGGTCGCAACCCAGTCGCCAGGACTGGCGACCTCGCCCGCGAGGCAGAGATAGCTCCACGTTTCGCCCTTGAAGATGCGCTCCTGTTCGAGCGCGTATTGCTGCGGGTCGGTATAGACCCGGAACGGCACCTCGCTGAGCCCGTTCGACCGCCAACTCACGGCGTCGTCGAAGCGGATGTCCTGCACGGCCATGACATGCCTCCGCGGCTGATGCGATCGCTGCCGGAACTATGCGCCCGACCGGTTTGTCCCGTCCATCCCGCCGGGCGCCAGGCTGTCCGCCCGCCCACTCGCGACGCTGGCCGGCGCGCCGCGGTCAGGCATCGCCGAAATAGGCGGGCAGCTCGGCAAGCGTTGGATGCCGCCGGTCCTTGTCGGACAGCACCGGCTCACGCCCGCCGAGACGCCAGTCGATGCCGAGCGCCGGGTCGTTCCACAACAGGCCCTTGTCGTGCTCGGGCGAGTAGTAGCGGTTGACCTTGTAGATGACCGTGCTGTTCGGCTCCAACGTGCAGAAGCCATGCGCGAAGCCTTCCGGCACCAGCAGCTGGTTGCCTTCGTCGGCGCTCAGCCTTACCGCGATGTGCTTGCCGTAGTGCGGCGAGCCGCGGCGGATATCGACCGCGACATCGAGGATGGCGCCGGCAATGACGCGGATCAGCTTCGCCTGCGCCATCGGCGGCGTCTGGAAATGCAGCCCGCGCAAGACCCCAACCGGCACCGACATCGATTGGTTGTCCTGCACGAAGCGGATGTCGATCCCGGCGCCGTGCAGCGCGTCCTCGCGGAAGACCTCGGAGAAATAGCCGCGCGCGTCGCCGTGGCGAACCGGCTGGATCAGCCTGACGCCCGGCAGCGCGGTATCTGTGATCTGCATGCTGGCATTCCGGCCGAACCTGGCCCAGCTTGCCGCAGCGCCGCGCGCTATGCCAGTGTCGCGCGATGCGACCGCCCAATTACTATGCCCATCCCGGCTTTGAGCGCGCGGGGCTGCGCCGCCGCGACGCCGATTGGATTCGCGCCCGCATCGACGACCCCGGCTCGCAATTCGTGCCGGTGTGGCGCAGCCAGAACCTCGTGCTCGACCTGACGGACGCCGAGCCGCGGGCGATCGTCTTTGGCGCCGGCCATGCCGTGGCGTTGCTCGGCGACGATGATGCCGAGGTTCATCTTGCG
>JAFAWI010000302.1 GCA_019241915.1 Alphaproteobacteria bacterium | reverse complement strand
AGCGAGCTACTGGGTTCGCCTCGCCGAGACGGTGCTCGCCCGCGACCGCTTCTGATCAGCCGGCGATCCCGCGGCGCGGGTCGAGCCGGCGCTGCAGGCCGTCGCCCAAGAGATTGCAGGCGATCACGGTCAGGAAGATCATCGCTCCCGGGTAGACGGCGAGAAGCGGGGACGAGGCGAGCGTTTCCTGCGCATTGGTCAGCATGCTGCCCCAGCTGGCGAGCGGCGGCTGGATGCCGAGGCCGAGAAAGCTCAGCACCGATTCCAAGAGGATGATGTCGCCGACCGACAGTGTCGTCGCCACCACCAGCGGCGCCATCACGTTGGGCAGGATGTGACGCCACAGGATGTGGGTTACCCCGGCGCCGAGGCTCTGCGCGGCGCGGACGAAGTCGCGCTGCCGGGTTACCAGCGTCGCGCCGCGCACCAGCCGCGCCGCCGTGGTCCAGCCGACCAGCACCGCAATCACGACGATGCGTAAAAGGCTGACCGCCGATGAATCGGCGAGCGCGTGCGGGACCCCGATCTTGTTGAGGTCGAGCGCCGCGAGCACGATCAACAGCGGCAGCAGCGGCAGCGCGATCACCGCATCGACGAGCCGCATCAGCACCCGGTCCGCCCAGCCGCCGAGATAGCCGGCGACGAGGCCGACCGACGTCCCGATCGCCGCGGCGGCGAGCGCGGCGGCGATACCGATGGTCAGCGACACCCGCCCGCCTTGCATCAGGCGCAGCAGCGTGTCGCGGCCGAGCTCGTCGGTGCCGAGCGGGTGCGTGGCGCTCGGCGCGGCGAAACGGTCGAGCAGGCTGACCGCGGTCGGGTCAAGGCCTATCGCCGGTGCCAGCAGCGGCCCGGCCAAGGCTGCGGCGGCGATGACCCCAAGCAGCCCCAGCGTCAGCCTCACCGATACGAGACCCGCGGGTCGAGCCAAGCATAGGCGAGATCGGCGGCGAGATTGGCGAGCATCGTCACCGCCGTCGCCAGCAGCAGCGCAGCGAGCGCCAGGTTGTAGTCGTTGCCCATCACCGCATCGAAGATCAGCTTGCCCATGCCGGGATAGGCGAACATCGTCTCGGTGACGAGCGCGCCCGACACCAGCGTGCCGAAGGACAGCGCGAGGACCGTTGTTATCGGCACCAGCGCGCCGCGCAGGGCGTGCCGCCACACCACCCGCGCCTCGCTCGCGCCCTTGGCGCGCGCGGTGCGTATGTGGTCCTCGGCCAGCGCGTCGCGCATCGCCGCGCGGACGTAGCGGGTGTAGCCGCCGAGACTGGCGAACGCCAGCGTCGCGACCGGCAGCACCAGGTGGCGGACCCGGTCGACGGCGTCTGCTGCCTTGCCCGTGCCGCCGGCCGGCAGCCACCCGAGGCTCTGTGCGAAGACCAGGATCAGAATCAGCGCCAGCCAAAACGTCGGCACCGAAACGCCCGCGAAGCAGACGAAGTTGACGGCGGCGTCGAAGCGGCTGCCGGGACGCCGCGCCGCCGCGATGCCCAACCCCAGCGCGGCGGCGAATGCGATCGCAAAGCTGGACCCCAACAGAATCAGCGAGTTTTCGAGACGGGGCAGCAGGGTGCCGACGACCGGCGCCGAGAACAACCGCGAATAGCCGAGATCGCCGGACAAGGCGGCCTGCGCCCAGGCGCCATAGCGACCGATCAGCGGCTTGTCGACACCGTACAGCGACTTCAGCCGTGCGAGGTCGGCGGCCGACAAATGCGGATCGGCACCCATCATCAGGTCGATCGGGTCGCCCGGCATCAGTCCGATCAGGCCGTAGATCGCAAACGACATCAGCACCAGCATCGCCGCGATCTCGACGAGCCGCAGGGCGGCGAAGCGGATCACGCTTTCGCCGCTTCCCGGCAACAGCCGGGACCCAGGCTTCCACCCGCTTGGCGCTGAACGGCGGGTCCCGGCTCTCGCGGGGCGGCGGGAAGAGAGGGCGTGTTTGACAACAAACCGGCTGCGGCCGCCGTCATGGCTTCTCGCCCCACTCAGTAACCCAGAGCGTGGTCGGGTACTGGTTGCCGGTTGGCGCGACACCGATCAGCCATTTCGGCAGCACGTAAGCGTCGGAGCGGAAAAACAGCGGCAGCGACGGCAGGTCGGTCGCGTAAAGCCGCTGCGCGTCGGCCCACAGCGTCTTGCGCTTGTCCTTGTCGAGCTCGACCTCGAGCGCATCGATGATGCGGTCCATCTCCGGGCTTTTGTAATCCGAGAGGTTTTCGCCGGCATAAGCGTTGCCGGCATCCGGCACCTCGTCGGAGCGGAAGATCGAGCGCGGTGCGTTTTCCGGCGCGCTGATCCACGCATACATCGCCAAATCGAAACGGCGGTGACGCAGCGTCTCGCCGAACAGCACTCGTGCGGGTTCATTATGGATGCGGATGTCGATCCCGATCTGCTTCCATTGGCTCTGCAGCACCTGCTCGACCAACTCGCGCGACCGGTTTCCCGCGGTGGTCGCCAGTTCGAGCGAGAGGGCGGCACCGTCCGCATTCCTGCGCGAGCCGTCGGGTTGCGCATGCCATCCTGCCTCTTCGAGCAACTGCTTGGCCCGCGCCGGGTCGTACGGGTAGTGCGGCACGTCGCGGGTAAAGCCGGCATCCTGCGGCTCGACAAAGCTCTCGGCCACCGCCTGCCGGCCGGCAAACAGCGTCTTGACCACGGTTTCACGATCGAGCCCGAGCAGCATCGCCTGTCTTACCCGCCGGTCGGCCAGCGCCGGACGGTCGAGGTTGCAATCGACATGCTCGAAGGTGAGGCCGGGCTTGTAGATAAACGAAAACTCGCTGCCGTGCCGTTTCTCGAAAGCGAGCGCCTCGTCGAGCGGCAGGCCAATCTCGCCGGCAATCATGTCGATCGTGCCCGACAGCAGGTTGGCTTCGAGCGCCGCGGTGTTCTCGATGGCGCGCACGGTGATGCGTTTGAAGCGAGGCGCCTGCCCCGCCCAATGCGGGTTGGGCTCGAGTGCGATAGAGGCGCCGGAGGCCACTTCGGTAATCCGGTAGGGGCCGTTGTAGAGGCCGGGGTTGGTCGGGTCGGTCGCGTAGCGCGTGCGCAGCCGGTATTGCGCCGGGTCGGCGAACGCAGCGCGTTCGAGATGCGCCGGCAACAGCACAAAGTCGTCGATCGCCTCGTAATCGTAAGTCAGTTTGTCGACATGCAGCGTAAAGGTCTTGTCGTCCTTGACGTCGATCGAGGTGATGCGGCGGTACATCTCGGCATTGCTAACGGCGCTTTCCGTGTTGCGGCCGACCTCATAGGTGAACTTAACGTCGTCGGTGGTGACCGGTCTGCCGTCCGCCCAAGCCGCATCGGGACGGATCGTATAAGTAAGGCTGACACCCTTCTTGCCCTCCGGGAGATCGACCGCGACGGCCTTGCCGTTCTCGAACGACGGCAGCTCCGTGCACAGCAGGCAAACGATCTTCCAGTCGCGATCGAACACCGTGAAGCGCCGCAGTGCGAGGCCGAGGACATAGTTCTTCGCGGCCATCACGTCGATGTTCGGGTTGAGCGTGGCCGGGAACTGGACGATGCCGATATTGAGCTCGTCATGCGCGGCGACCGCCGGGCGCCCGGCGAAGGCCGCAACCAAAACGGCAACAGCAAACCTCAACGGTGAATGGCGGCTGCGCGACTTCGCCGCAATGGGTTCGCGGAATGCGTCATTCGGATTCATCGATATGCGGCAAGTGCTTGAATTTCAGGGCTATGACGCAGATATTACCGCGCACCGCAGGCGGCGAAAACGCAATACGAAAGGTTGCGTGTTTGTCGGAACGGAACAACCTGCCGCGGTGTTTCCAAGCGTAGGCCCGTGAGAAGCATCCCACGGTAGGCACGGCGTTGCCGCGTAGTGTCGATTCACAACTCCACACACGAACTGTCACAGAGGACAACAACCATGAAACATCTCTTGACTGGCGTCGCCATGGCCGCGGCCCTCGCGATTGCCTTACCGGTATGGGCACAGAATGCTCCGATGACGCCGTCCGCCCCCTCCGGCGGATCCAAGGCTACCGCCGGAAGCGCGGCGTCCTCCGCCGCGGGCGGAACGGCGTCGAAGCCGATGGCGTCAAAGCCGGCAAAGCGGCCGATGCGGCACATGGTCTCGCACCACCGCGGCGGCGGCATGATGGGCCAGGGCGATTCGATGACAGAGCAGCTCAACCAGCAGGAGCTGCAGCGCATCCAAGGCGGCAATATGTCGGCGCCGCCGGCCGGCGGAATGAACACCGGCGGCGGTATGGCGCCGAGCGCGGGTATGCAGGGCGGCGGCGCGCAGGCCGGCATGCAAGGCGGCATGCAGCAGCCCGGGATGCAGGGTGGCGGCATGCAGCAGCCGGGGATGCAAGGCGGGATGCAGCAGCCCGGGATGCAGGGCGGTATGAACGCGCCGCCGCCGGCCCGCTAGCACGCGGCCTTGCTCGTCCAATCGAGCCGGTTCACGACGAACGAGGGGGCGCATCGCGCCCCCTCGTTTTATTTGGCGATCGGCGCTTCCTGAACCAGTTAAGCATGCTTAATCGACGGTAAGAATCGCCAGTCCGATTTAAGGGATTTTCAAGCATCAATTTAGCGATCTTGCCGCGAATATTCAGCGCCGCGCGAAGGCCTGTTCAGACTCCTTTAATCGCGCCGGCAATAGGCTCCGGACCAACGTCTGGAGCCCATATCATCGTCATGGTAACCAGTCCAAAGCCTCAGCCGGAAGCCCCCGTTCCGGAGTGGATATCGCGGTTCGTCGCCGATATACCGTCGGCAGTCGCCCTGTTCGATCCGGAATTCCGCTACCTCGCCGCGAACCAGCGCTGGCTCAATTCCTTCGGCATCGTCGGTGAGCAGCTGATCGGCCAGCCGCACGATCAAATCGATCCGCCCAGCGCGCCGATCCTGATGGAGTTGCACCGCCGCGCGTTGAGCGGCGAAACCATCGAGGCGTCGCTTCCGGGCGACGGAGAAGCGGGTGAGGGGGGAACGCATCGCATCATCAGCACGCGGCCGCACCGCGACAATCAGGGCACGATTCGCGGCGTCATCGCCACATTGCGCGATGCGATGGCCATTGCCACCGACAAGACCCTGCAGTACGCAACCGACGCGCTGACCGGCTTGGCGGGACGCCACGCGTTCATGGCACGGGTTCGTTCGGCAATCGCACCGGAATCGGGGGCGCGCCGTGCGGCAGCGATCTTTCTGCTCGATATCGACAATTTCAAGGGCGTCAACGACCTATACGGCGCCAGCATCGGCGACGCGGTGCTCCGCGTCATCGCCAACCGGCTGCTGGCGGGCACCCGCTCGCGCACGATGCCGGCGCCGCGCGGCGGCGAATTCGGCGCGCCGCAGCGCATGGACATCGTCTCGCGTCTTGGCGCCGACGAGTTCGCGATCATTCTTGGCAGCGCGGCACCCAGCCCCGCCGATGCCGAAGTCTTTGCCCGCCGCCTGTTGCAGTTGGCCGTAAGCCCGGTGCTGGTCGGCGAGCAGCGCATCCGACTGTCGGCCAATATCGGCTACATTATCACGACCGAACAGCACCGGTCCGAAGACGACGCGATGCGCGACGTCGATGTGGCCCTGCAAGAAGCCAAGGAACGCGGCCCCAATAACGTCAAGGCATGGGAGCCGGCGCTGACCAGCACGGTCGGTCGGCGTCTGGCATTGCTTGATCAACTGCGCTGCGCCCTGGACGAAAACCAGTTCGTGCTGCACTACCAGCCGATCCAGCGGCTCCACGACGATCGCGTTGTGGGCGCCGAGGCGCTGTTGCGCTGGAACCATCCAAGCGACGGTCTCGTCGCTCCCGCGGCGTTCCTACCGGTGCTCGAAGAAAGCGGCCTGATCGTGCCGGTCGGTTGCTGGGTGCTGCGCGAGACGGTGCGTCAGATGCAGGTGTGGCAGATGCTGTACGGCCGCGACCTGCTCGATTGGGTCAGCGTCAACGTGTCGGCGCGACAGTTCAACGACCCGTCGATCCTGCTGGAGACGCTCGCCGAGATCCGCGACAGCGGCTTTCCGCTGTCGCGGATCAAGATCGAAATCACCGAATCGGCGGTGATGCGCAATCCCGAGGTCACGCGTTCGGTGTTGAGCGAACTGCAAGAGCTGGGCATCCGCATCGCCATCGACGATTTCGGCACCGGCTACTCGGCGCTCGGCGCCGTCCGCGACTATCAGGTCGACATGATCAAGATCGACCGCGGCTTCACTGCGCGAGTCGACACCGAAGACGGCCGCGAACTGGTACTGGCGATGCTCAAGATCGCGCGGATTTACGGCGCCGATGTCGTCGCCGAGGGTGTCGAGACCGTGGTCGAACGCGACTTCCTGCGCCGCAGCGGTTGCGGTTACGGACAGGGCTATCTCTTTGCCAAGCCGATGGACGGCAGCTTCTTCGGGGCCTTCGCGCTCACCCACTTGGTCGAGACCGGCGACGCGGCCGACTGAGCCGTTCGACTCGCGTTACGATCGGCGTGCGGCTAGGCCTCGGCGCGTTTGCGCGCGACGCGTCCCATCTCGTCGAGCAGATCGTGCAGCGCCTGGTCTGCAGCGTAGGACATTCTGGCGAAGGCACGCAGGAAGTTGTCGGTGCGCGGCAGCTGGAACAGGCAATCGTCGCCGTCGCTGCGGCTCGGTGCCGCGATCGCCAGCGCCGTTTCGTACGGCTGAATGATCAGTTCCTTGAGCGTTTTGCCGGGGCCGGTCACGTATTCGACGACACGGCATCGGCCACCCTCGGGACTCTCCGCCAGGATCGTCATCCGATAGGCTGCGCGCGTCGTCGACGCCTCGACCAGCGCACGCGTGAACGGCCGCAGAAAGCTCTCGTCGAAGCCGAGCAAGGCGACCGGCCGCTCGCCGTTGACCCCCGAGCGCATCTCCAAGGTCGTCCACAGCGAGGCGCGGCCCTGGAAATAGTCGGCCGACGCCAAGTCCAGATTAATCGAATCGATCGGCATCGGCGCCGCCGCGGAATGCGCCGACAGGAAGGCGAAACAGGCAGGCTCGCGCTTCAGCGATATGTTGGTTGTCGCCTCAAGGTTGCGGTCGCTGATTGCCGGGCTGTCAGTCATGGCGGCCTTTCGATCCAGCGTGGGGGCGGCAAAACGCCACGGAGAGGAACCATTGTGGCGGGTCGATTGCGCCGCTGTCAAAACCGCCCGACACCGGCCAGCGCGGCTGCGGCCTTTGGCCGCGTGAGCGAGCCCCCACCGCGGCACGGCAAGATCGGGATTCGCGCTCAGCCGCCGGCGGCGCGTTCCAAAGCCTCTT